>NZ_JBIMSN010000093.1:0-9886 GCF_043944905.1 Antrihabitans spumae | reverse complement strand
CATGGCTCGATCGGGTCGTGCCCGTCGATCGTGTCGAGTAGTTCCCCCAGCCCCATGACCCAATTTTAGTTAGAACACCCGTTCGAGTCCAGCAAAATCAACAACTATTTCCACAGCTCAGCGACCTGCAGGGGTATGCGTTTCACACCGACGCCATCTCCCGCTCCAGCCGCGCGACGATGTCGCCGGCCGCAGCTTCGGTGACCGCACGCCACCCGGTTCCAGCCCACAGATTCGGCACGTCCGCGTCGCCGGCTGCAGCCGCCGCAGCCTTCATCGCCTTGGTCAGGTAGAGCACTTCCGGATAGGCAGCGGGTGCAATTGCGCTGTTGGCGCGGGCGAACTCGTTGAGCAGACCGCGAGCCGGGCGACCACTGAAGGCGCGAGTCACGATCGTCTCCGAATAGGCGCGGCTCAGCAGTGCTCGCCGATGGAAGTCGGGCGTACCCGCTTCCGGGCAACAGAGAAATGCCGTGCCGAGCTGGGCCGCGACGGCTCCAAGCCGTAGCACCGACGTCACCGCGGCTCCGTCCATGATTCCGCCAGCGGCGATCAAAGGCACCTCGACTGCAGCGCGCACATCGGTGAGAAGTGTTGCGAGACTTGATGCGGCACCGCCATACGGGTCGGCGGCGTTGTCCGTGAACAGACTTCGATGTCCGCCTGCCTCGATGCCTTGCACCACAAGCAGATCGGCGCCGTCGGCGACTGCAGCGATCGCATCGGGGACCGAGGTAACCGTGACGGCGATCGACGCACCGGTGTCGCGCCGGACCCGCTCGGAGAGGTCGCGACCGGGCAGACCGAAGGTGAAGCTCACGATGGTCGGGCGGCGGCGAGCGATCAGGTCGATCTTTGTGTCGAGGAAGTCGTCGTTCCAGCCCGGTTGCCCTACATCGACTCCAAGACGCTCGGCGAATGGCGCAATGGCTCGCCGATACGCCTGCAGGCCAGCAGCATCGGCGCTCGGCGTCGACGGCAGAAACACGTTGACGCCGTAGGGCTTCGACGTCCGACGTTCGACCTCGCCGAGTGCGGTGTCGAGCGCTTCGGGCGTGGTGGACCCGGCCGCGAGGAAGCCGAGGCCGCCCGCTTCGCTGACTGCGACTGCGAGGGCTGCGGTCGATGGTCCACCGGCCATCGGGGCGCCGAAGATCGGCAGCCGACTGGGAAGTTCGAAGCCCATGGCCGTCTCCTGGAAGAGGTCGGAATGCTGACTACAGCAATCGTCGCATGGCGGTGCGGCAGCCTCAGCTGCGCTCCGTCTTCCGGACAGGGATGCACAGAGTAAGGACGATCGCGGCAATCGCGGCTGCGATCGAAATGCCGAATGCGGTTTGGAAGCCATCCCGTGATGGCAGGAGCTGACCGCCGAGCGAGACCGTCATGTGTGCGAGGACGACGCTCATCACCGCTGCCGACGTCGACGTGCCAACCGAGCGCATCAGCGCATTCAACCCGTTGGCCGCGGCGGTCTCGCTGATAGGTACCGCACCCATGATGAGTGCAGGCATTGCGGCATAAGCCAATCCGACACCGGCGGAGATGATCATCCCGGCGACGACGATCTCCCACACGCTGTTCATCAACACGAACGCACTGACGTATCCGATGCCGATAACAGACGAGCCGAGCGCGAGCGTGAACTTCGGACCGCGACTGGCGGACAATCGCGCCGAGACCGGAGACAGCAGCATCATCACGAAACCACCTGGCGCCATGGCCAATCCAGCCGCAACCATGGACTGACCGAGACCGTAACCCGTCGCTTCGGGTGCCATCAGCAACTGCGGGAATGTCAATGACGTTCCGTACAAGGCGAACCCGACCGCGATGGACGCGCCGTTTGTGAACAGAACACGTGGGCGCGACGACACCCGAAGGTCCACGAGTGGGGCCCGCGTCCGCAATTCGTATGTGCCCCAGATCAGGAACACGACGACCGAGCCTGCGAACAGACCGAGGATCGTCGCACTCCCCCAACCCCAGTCCCCACCTTTCGTGATGGCGAGCAGCAACGAGGTCAGCGCGATCGACAACCCGATCGCTCCGGCGAAGTCGAATCGGGCAGGTGTGCGGATCGGCGACTCCGGCACGAACACGAAAACCAATATTGCGCAAACGATTCCGAGTGCGGCGGAGGTCACGAACAGCACGTGCCAGTTCGAGTGTTGGGCGATCAAGGCAGCCACCGGCAGACCGATCGCGCCACCGACACCGAGCGTTGCGCTCATGATCGCCATCGCCGAACCGACACGCTCGGCAGGTAATTCGTCGCGCATGATGCTGATACCGAGCGGTATCGCGCCGACCGCCGCCCCCTGCAGGGCACGGCCGATCACCACGGGCAGCAGCGACGAGAACGAGGCGCACAGCACCGAGCCGACGATCAGTGCGAGCAGGCTGACGATGAGGATGCGGCGTTTGCCGAACATGTCACCGAGGCGTCCGCTGATCGGTGTGACGACGGCGCCTGCGAGAAGTGTTGCGGTAATCACCCACGATGCGTTGGACGCAGAGGTATCGAGCAGTGTCGGCAGCGACGGGATGATCGGGATGACCAACGTCTGCATCAGCGACACGACGACGCCGACTGTTCCAAGTACCGCGATCAGCACCGATGTCGACGCGACCGGCCCTGCCGCCGCGGGGTCGCCCGATTTGGGTGTCGTTGAAATTGCCACGAATGTGCACGGTACACATCGTGTGTATGGTGCACAATTTAGTTATGCCCGAGACTCCGACCGCTCTATCGACTGCCGCCGAGGAACTCGTCGCACTCACCCGACTCGAATACGAACTGACACTGTTCTCGCGGCACTACCTCGCCTCGGCGAAATACCGGCCCAACCAGCAGCTCGACCGTTCCGCGTACCTGATTCTGGTGCGCTTGGAACTCGACAGTCCGCTGAGCCTCAAAGAGCTTGCGGAGGCATTCCGGCTCGACATCTCGACGATCAACCGCCAGGTCGGCGCCATGCGTAAACAGGGCCTGGTCGAACGCGTAGCCGACCCCGACGGCGGCATCGCCCGAAAGGTTCGTGCGACGGCGAGGGGCTTGGAGATGCTGGTTGCCGACCGCACACACAGCCGTAGCGGGGTCACCAAGGTGCTTGCCGAGTGGCAGGACGACGACATCGAGAAGATGGCCTCGTTGATCGCCAAATTCAACGAATCGATCGAGAATCTGGAAGGTAACCCCTGGCCGCGTCCGGCGGGCTGACTCTGCTCGTCCGGCGGCACCGTCCGAGCCCGTTTACGCTCGTACGCGTGACGTCGACCGTTTCTCGCCGCTTGCTCGGCGCGCCGATACTTGCAGCGCTGCTGCTTGCGCTCGGCTGCTCGGCGCCGATTACGACGGTCGAGGGTCCAGCCGTTCCGTTCCAGATGGCCGCACCGAGCCTGCGACTGACCGCGCTCGGCGACTCGATTGCTGCCGCGACCAACTGCGACGACTGCGAGTCGTTCGTTGCGCTGTTCGGCCTTCGCGTCGCTGCTGATCGACAGCGTCCAGTAGACGTCGAAAATCTTGGTGTCCCAGGCTGGACCAGCGACGACCTCCTGGATTCCCTCGACGTCGACAGCGACGACGCAGAGACGGTTCGAGATTCGGACCTGGTGACGATCACCATCGGAGCAAACGACTTCTACTCCGACCTCGACACCTACTTCGACGGTGACTGTGGCGGCGACGATCAACTCGAGTGCTTCGATCCTGAACTCGACCGGCTACAGACGACGCTCGACACCGTCCTGCGTCGCGTCGCCGAGTTGCGCGACGGTCGACTCACAGACGTGTTCGTCACCGGCTATTGGGATGTTTTTCCCGATGGTGACGTCGCGGAGGAGCTGTACGGTCCGCAGTTTCTGGTCGATTCTGCAGCGCTCACTCAACGAGCGAACGCAGTGATCGATGCGGCGGCGACCCGAGCTCATGCGACCTACGTCGACCTGTTCGATGCTTTCAAAGGCGCAGCCGGCGCGACGGATCCGACGGACCTACTTGCAGACGACGGCGATCACCCGAACCAGGCCGGCCATCGGCTGATTGCCGATGCGCTCGCCGCTGCTTCGGAGACAGCCTCTTAGCTAGTTCGGCTGGTCGGCGACCTTGATGTCGAACTTGACGTTGTCGTCGTCGTCGACCGAGGTAACCGTGACCGTTACGTCGTAGGTTTCGCCTCGCCCCGTCAGTTGACAGGTGAGAGTCGCACCCACCTCAGCCTTCAGATCATCGGGGCAGGTGACCTCGTCCGGCGCCTCGCCGACCTCAGCCTCCAGTTCAGTACTGATCTGCTTGGCCAGATCGTCCTTGTCGACTTTGGCGGTTCCGACGGAAACGGAACATCCAGCAGAGACGAGTGCTGCCGAAGCGAGCGCCGCAAGGACTGCCGAAGCGGTGCGGAGTGTCATCATGATCGTTCCTCACGGATGCAGACTGGCAGGTCATTTGCTGCGAAGCTACTCCCAGCCGGAGGATTTGGAGGCAGTTCAGGCGCTTCGCACCTCGTGCGCACTTTGAGAGGGCCCGCCCACCGAAAAGACTCACGAGGCGCGGAGCGCCCTTCTAGGCTAACCACGGGGGCTGACGAGCATTTGGGAGCAATCGATGGCCGACTGGGATGGTGCGGGGTACGCGCACATCAGCTCTCTGCAACGCACGATGGCGGAGTATTCACTTGCAGCAGTGCAGGTTCGAGGTGACGAACGCGTTCTCGACGTCGGCTGCGGCGACGGCTTCGTCACACGATCGATCGCTGCACGGCTGCCGCACGGATCCGTGCTCGGCGTCGACCCGTCGCCTCGGATGATCGCAACCGCACAGCTGGCGCACGAGCCGACCAATGTCAGCTTCGAGGTTGCCGACGTGACGTCGATGGCGTTCGACGACGAGTTCGACCTCGCCGTCTCGTTCAACGCCTTGCACTGGGTACGCGAGCAAACGACGGCGTACGGCAACATCGCGCGCGCCCTGCGGGCCGGCGGTCGGGTGCTGGTCCAATTCGTCTGCGCCAGCGAACGTCCCAGTGTCGAGCAGGTTGCCATGGACGTCGCTGCTGACCCGCGCTGGGCGGATGCATTCACAGAATTCGTCCCGCCGTTCGTGCATGTAGAGGTCGAGGAATTCACAGCAACTGTGACGGCTGCCGGGCTCGAGGTCGTCGACGTCACCGTTGTCGACCGGGAATGGGACTTCGGCTCCCGCGACGCATTTGTGGGCTGGTGCACTGTCGGCTTCACCGACTGGACGACCCGACTCGACCCCGCCGATGTTCCCGCCTTCGTCGACGCTGTCGTCGACCGCTACGAAGCGGTTGTCGGCCGATCAGGTTTGTTCCGCTTTCTGCAACTTCGTGCAGAGTTGTCGGTCGCATGACAGATACCATGCGGGCCGTCGTCCTCGACGCACCCGGACCGCCCGAGGCGCTCCAGCTGCGCAGGTTGCCAATTCCCAACCCTGGTCCAGGCAGTGTCCTGATCCGGGTGAAAGCGTTCGGGCTCAACCGATCCGAGCTACATACCCGACTCGGCCTTGCCGACGGCGTCACCTTTCCACGGGTGCTCGGCATCGAGGCGGTCGGTGTTGTCGCAGCCTCCAACGGTGGCGAGTTCACAGTCGGCCAGCAGGTCGCGGCGATGATGGGCGGCATGGGCCGTACTTACGACGGTGGCTATGCGGAGTACACCAGTGTGCCTGCGGCCCAGGTCATTCCATTCGAGAGCGGGTTGGACTGGGCAACACTCGGCGCCGTCCCCGAAATGCTCCAGACTTCCAACGGGTCGCTCACCATCGGTCTCGACGCGCAGCCAGGCCAATCGATTCTGATCCGCGGCGGCACCTCGTCCGTCGGTATGACAACCGCCATCCTCGCCAAACAGCTTGGCATGACGGTCCTTTCGACAACGCGCAATCCGAACAAAGTCGACGCACTGAAACGCATCGGCGTCGACCACGTCGTCATCGACGACGGTGACATCGCCACCGCGGTACGCACAATCATCGACGGCGGCGTCGACAAAGCCCTCGAACTCATCGGCACACCAACGCTGCCGGATACGTTGCGCGCAACACGAGTCCACGGCGTGGTCTGCTTCACCGGCATGCTGTCCAACGAGTGGACGGTCGACGAGTTCTATCCCATCGACTACCTACCCCGCGGCGTACGGCTAGCCGCGTACGGCGGCGATGCCAGTGACCTGTCGGCCGAAGTCCTGCAAGGTTTTCTCGACGCTGTCGCAGCCGGTAGAGCGACAGTCCCCGTGCACCGGGTCTTCACGATCGACCAGATCCAGGAAGCCCACGCGTACTTGGAGTCGGGCAACGCGGCAGGCAAGTTGGTTGTGACGACTGCCGAGTAGTCGCGGTCCGGTCTCGATGACGCAGGCGCGAGCGTGTCAGCGCGACAGCAATGGCGCGCACGGGCTAGCTTCGGGGCTTCGCGTGGCCGAGGAGACCTATGGGAATACGGATCGACGTACGTGCCGGACCCCTTCGGTGGTCACGGCCGCTCCGGATTCCGCGTGCCCAAATCAACGCGCTGAACCTCATCGGCGCACTGCTCTACCTCGCAACACTGGCCGGCCTGTGGGTCGGGCTCGCCTTGGCCGTGCTCTACGAATGGCGTTATGCGGTCGCCCTCTTCCTGGCGATCGGTGCCGTCCTGTCGGCAGGTCTGTGGGTACTCGGTCGGCGGGCATGGGCGCAGTGGGGACCCGTGCCACGACGGACACCAGCCAAGCGCCAGCGCACACATCGGATCCGTGCGACAGTTCCCTGATGAAGGGCAGCGTCGCGATAATCGGGGCGGGACCTGGCGGACTCGTCGCGGCGCGATGGCTGTTGTCGCAGGGATTCGAACCGACGATTTTCGAGCAGGGCCCGATGCTCGGTGGGCAATGGACGGGACTGTCCGGCCGAAGCGGTGTGTGGCCGACCATGCACACCAACACCAGTCGCATCTTGACGGCGTTCAGCGATCTCGAGAACACGGGCAGCGTGTCCCATCCGTCGGCCGGCAACATTCTCGACTACCTGAATCGCTACGCCGACAAATTCGAACTTGCGCCCCGAATGCGATTGCACACCAATGTCGACCGCCTGAGCCGTGCCGGCACGGGATGGCTCGTCGATCACTCCAGTGGCACTGAAATATTCGATCGAGTTGTCGTTGCAAGCGGCAGATTTCACTCTCCCGCCATCCCGCCCGTGCCGGGCCTGGAGACGTTCTCCGGATCGGAGGGCGTGTCGTCGACCTACGACTACAAGGAGCCCGGACGCTACCGCGGCAAACGTGTGCTTGTGGCGGGTTGTGCGGTCAGCGCTCTGGAGATCGCTGCCGACCTAGCTCAACTCGGCGCCGAAGTTGTTCTCACCCAACGGCGTCAGCGCTACGTGCTCCCGAAGTTCGCCGCCGGTGTTCCGTCCGACCACCGGATCTTCACGCGCTATGGCGTGCTGGCGAGCGAAATGCTAGCGCCCGCGGAGATAGATCGGCAGCTGAAAGAGATCGTCGTCGAGGCCGGCGGCAGCCCAGAGCAATACGGCGCGCCCGCACCAAATCCCTCGCTTTTCGCGGCAGGGGTCACCCTGAGCCAGCACTACCTGCCCCTCGTCGCAGAAGGTCGAATTACAGTGCGGCCCTGGATGGATTCTGTCGCCGGAGACACGGTCACATTCGCGGGAGGTAGTTCCGCGGACTTCGACGGAATCGTGTTCGGCACCGGATTCGACCTGAACCTGCCGTTTCTGAGCGACGACATCCGCGCGACACTCGACGTGGACGAGGTCCATCTCGACGCCGACCGCTACACGTTCCACCCCGATCTTCCCGGCCTCGCGTTCGTAGGCATGTGGGACCAGTCGGGCGGCTACTTCGTTCCGCTTGAACTGCAGGCGAGATGGATCGCCTATACCTGGGGCGGGGCGGTTCCGGCACTGTACGACATCGAACAGCAGCCGACGATCGAGGCGTATCGAGCGCGACGCGGTACTTCCCAAAAGACTCGAATGAACCTAGCTGCCATTACGTTTGCGCGTGCTGCCGGTGTCGAACCGCATGTCGAGAACTGGCCTGGCCTACGTCGAGCATTGTTGTTCGGTCCTCTAGCGCCGAGTTGCTTCCGACTCGAAGGCACCGATGCGTTACCCGATGCCGCAGAACGGTTCTCGCGGGAGTCCGCTGAGTTCGGAGCGATCACTTCGAACGACCTCACTCAGCGGGAGCAGAAGTACTGGGCGCTGGTTGAGAGAGCTGGCGGCGGTCGCACAGATTCTTAGAATGAATCCCGCCGTTGGCAGTTTCGACACTGTAAGCGATGCCGGATGCCTGTGTGTTCAATTTTCAGCGATGTTCAATTAAACTGAACGACATGGGCGACCGAACGCGGCAGCAGGGAATCAAGAACATGATGACGCAGCTGCTCGCAGAGTTTGCGATTGAGCTCCATGTCGAGCGTTGGACATCGGACGAAACCGCGATCGTACGTGTGAGTCGCCGTGGCCACGGCGGTACCTACTGGATGGCCTGGCTACCGCACGCGACTCTGTCCGAAGTAGCTCGTCTCGACCAAGACGACCGTCTCCATCCGCTACTTGTGCTCGGCCCGCACATCAGTAGCCGGACTGCGGTTGCTCTGCGCGATGCTCACATCGACTACGTCGACTATGCGGGGAACGCGCACCTGGAATTTGGCTCAGTACTGATCAACATTCAAGGCCGTCGCCGTCCGCCCGCTGTTCCGAGCGTTCGAACCGCAGATGCCAACCTCTTCAGCGCAAAACGCATGCAGGTTATCTTCGCGCTGCTGGCATGGCCAGACATCGCGACGACGCCAGTCCGCTCCATTGCAAACGCGGCAGGAACGTCAGTGGGTATCACCCAATCAACGCTCGATCTCATGAGGGAGGCGGATTATCTGATCGAACGATCCCTGCAAAATCGCGATGAGTTACTCGATCTGTGGACCGCCGCTTTCCGAGGTTCGCTACTTCCGAAAATCGTGCGCGCTTCCTATGCCGGGACCACTGGGACCTGGTCGCCGCCGCCCGGCTATCTCGTCAGTGGCGAATCGGCCGTGGAACTTATCCGGCAACCGCAAACTCTGACAATCTACGTCGAGAACTTCGACATCGTCGATGCTGTAAACAGCGGATGGCGAAAGTCGGATAAACCGAATATTCAGATACGTCAGAAGTTTTGGGAGGAGCCGCTATGGGCGGTTCCTCAGAATCAGCAAGGCACTTTCATCGCATCGGCGGTACCTCCTCTCTTGGTCTATGCCGATCTGATTGCATCCAAAGAACCGCGACAATTAGAGATCGCGGCAACACTGAGGAGAGAACAGCTTGTTTGATCCTCGGCGAATCACTCCGCAGTCGCTCGATCTAGTAGACCGCGTTGTAGAGGCGATGGTTTCGGAGGCCGGGGCCGCCGATAGGTCGATCATGATCATCGGAGCACACTGCCGAGACTTACTCCACGCCGGATTCGGTCGAGGGGATCTGTTGCGCTCCACCACAGATGTAGATATCGCGCTAGCTGTCAACGGAGACAAGGAATACCAGAGAATCACCTCTGGACTCAGCCGGTCCGGAACCACAAACCTCCGGTATCTTATCGCGGGGATCGCCGTCGATGTCGTGCCATTCGGAGGTATCGAAGACCCTGTCGGAACGAGCGCCTTGGTCGGCAGGCTAGAGCCAATCGCAGTCTTTGGATTCCAAGAAGTCTTCGACCAGGCGATGGACCTACTTACCCCAAGTGGATTTCGCGTGCGACTTCCCTCACCGGCAGGCTACGCGGCACTCAAACTGAAAGCTTGGTGTCGTCTGCCATGAGCATGGGACCACTGTGAGCTGATTTCTGCCAGGTGCATGGGACCACCT
>NZ_JBIMSN010000092.1:0-1687 GCF_043944905.1 Antrihabitans spumae | reverse complement strand
CCCAGCTCATAGCACCTTTCTTCATGTACGACACCAACTCCGAAGGAATTACCGTGAAAGCGGCAGGCTAGGGCTGTAGTTCCCTGGCCGCAGCATTGACTGCAAGGACCGATCTATCGATTGCAAGCTCGAAGCACGCCACCGGAGACCGGTCCGCCTACTCCAACGCAAGGGGGCGTATAGCCAGCGAGCGAGCAGATAGTGGCTTCTGACCTTCAATCGTCGCTACTCCGACAAGTGCCGGAACGACCGGTCGCCCTGCGGCAACACCCTCCATCTTCACCTGCGCGATAGCGTCACGCGATACCACGTCAATACCGCCGTCACTACCTGGCGGCGTTGCCACTCCGTCGGCAAGCAAGGCAGCGAAATTATTCTGCTGCGTAAAACTCGGCATCGGAGAAGGTCTTGATCAGGCGACGTTTGCTTGCGCACGCCCGCGTCGCACGCGCACCGTTCCGCTATACGTACTTGATTTTGCCTTCAAGAATCTCGACTTCGCCGGGATAGAGCCTGTTCGGCATGGGGCGCGATTTCTCCGACACCTCTACGAAGTGGTCGTACTCGCGAAACATTTTCGGTCGCATGGTCCCCGAGAACGTGATCATCACCGAACCGCCTGTCTCCCCTCGAACGCCGTTGAAGGTCTCGTGTATGTCACGAGTGTCGTTGCCCACCAGAACGCTTCCGTCGTGCAGGAAGGTAAAGAATGATCCGTTGCTCATCGCGACGGTTCCCGCAGCGCTCTCGCCATGGCTTGAATCTGTGCATATGACCGTTGCCCTTTCGGTGCCTCCCGGCGCGCTCAGCCGCCGTGCGGGGCGCAAGCGGACCTGTTGGCCGAGCGCGTTGTGTCTGTCCGGAGGATCAATTTCCCAGGCGTGCGCGACCGACCAAACCTTTAACCGGCCGTCATCGAAAACCGAGACACGTACGTCATTCCCATTGCTGAACAACTCACGTGCCTCGGTGCGCGCCATCGTGGTCCCAATCGTCAGCGGGTGCGGTTCCCGACCTGTCCCGATACTTTTCTACGGCACGGCTGAGGACGCCACCAAGTGACCTCCGTCCTAGCCGGGGTCATGCCGAGCCTGAGTCGACATTCGGTGTGACTAGTCACCCGGCGTACTCGTCGGTCACTCGATCGGCAAAGTTTGTCGGCGATCGAGTGCAGTGCCTCCGCGATACGAGAAGCTGGTCGGTGGTGGATGGCCCTAGGCGTTTGGGACATTTGTGTTTAACAGAATGCCCCAGTTCTGGTACGGCGGAGGGACAGTGAAGCGCGAGCGATCACTCGTCACGAGTCGTCCCAGGGTTGACTCTTTTGCTACGGCGGGCTCGATGCGCTTCTCGGATTTGTTGGGGTTCTCTGAGTGTGACTCTATGTGTACCGCAACTGACCCAGAACTGTTCCAGCGCAATAGAAAGCGCCCCGATCGGATAGACCGGTTGCGCCAGGCCGCCTCGACAGCGATCCTAGGGTTTGCACCTTGAACCTAGTCCGTCCGAAACGAGGTCGTTCAGTATGGAGGAGCGCGTGTGTCCGATATGCGGGCGAACGGTGCGAATGCGCGTCCGAACAGGGCGTCTTCTCGGACACAGTCGCGGAACCGGCGATTGCCCTTGTCGTCTGCCATGAGCATGGGACCACTGTGAGCTGATTTCTGCCAGGTGCATGGGACCACCT
>NZ_JBIMSN010000091.1:0-12161 GCF_043944905.1 Antrihabitans spumae | reverse complement strand
CACGTACAGATCCTCTCTCAAAACGAGAGTCACTGTCCAAGATCATTGGTACACCCCACACTTCGTTTTTCGCACACCCATTGTGCGCGAACAAATAGCCGTGGCCGCGGCAGCCAGCGATCCCGAAGCTCAGCGGTGGCTCGGGTGGCCGCAGGGCATTGTGGTGAACGAACCCGAGCGTTCCCGGGAACTACGGATCACCCCTGGTACCGGATCCGCACGCACACTCGCAACTCCGGGTCACGAAGGCTTGGTAGTGATCGACGCCGCAGCGAGAAGGGTTGCCGGACTGGTCACTGTAAGCCCGAAGGACACCGGTACCGCCGACATCGGTGTCGTCTTGGCTCCCGACTATCGCCGTCGTGGGTACGGCAGTGAATTATTCGGTGCTGCAGCTATTTTCGCGCATCGGCATCTCGGGATCGCAGTCGTCGATGCCGGCACCGAAACAACGCACACCGCAAGCATTCGAGCATTGTCGGCGGCTGGTTTCGTCGCCCCGGAGGGCCCGACGCCGGACACGCTGCCCAATGGCCGGACCATCGACGCGTTGTGGTTCCGCCACTCGGTCGACGAATCGACGATGTGTGAGGGTCCGCAACCGATCGACTGACGCGAACGGGCTCTCAGTGCTCAGTTTTAGCGCAAAAGTGAGCACTGATAGCCCGTTCGTGGAAGTGTCCTGAACTATGCCCGAATCGGATCCGAAGACCGATTTGCACTACTATCTGCAGGTGGCACGGGGCAATCTCCTGTGGAAGCTGGAAGGGTTGTCCGAGTACGACATTCGGCGACCACTTACCCCTACCGGGACCAACCTCCTCGGCCTGGTCAAGCATCTGATCGGTTGCGAGCTCGGCTATTTCGGCGACACCTTCGGCCGACCGTTCGAACCGATGCCGCCGTGGCTCACCTCCGACGAACCCAACGTCGACTTCTGGGCGACTGCTGACGAATCGCGGTCCGAGATCATCGAACTCTACCGACAGGTTTGCGCGCATTCCGATGCGACGATCGAGGCGTCGACGGTCGATACCGCAGGCTGTGTCGAACATTGGCTACCCGAGCACCGTGACGTCACCCTGCATCGCATTCTGGTCCACATGCTTGCCGAGACGAATCGGCACGCCGGGCACGCGGACATCGTTCGTGAATTAATCGACGGCACAGCAGGTTTCATGATGGGCAACGAGAACCTACCCGGCGTCGACGAGACGTGGTGGTCCGACTACCTTGATCGGCTGGAACGTGTGGCCGAGGAAGTCCGTGACGCTCAGACCCGCTGACCACGCATTCGGATCAACCCTTCACGGATGCGAGATTTGACGGTCGGTAGCGCCACTCCGAGGGCTTCGGACACTTCGCGATAGGTGCAGCCGCCGAAGTAGGCCAATTCGATCGCCTCACGCTGCGGACCGCTGAGCCGGGCCATCTTGTCGCGGACCTCGTCCCGCTCGATGCGGTCGAGTGCGTCCTCGCTGACGTGATCGAAATCGCCGGTGTGACCACGCGCGGCATGCAGGCGATCACGTTGCGACGCCGAACTTTCGGCGCGAACCCGATCGACCGCTCGTCTGTGGGCAAGCATCGCGACCCAACTCCACACGCTGCCCTGCGCCGGGTCGTATCGATGCGCGTCGCGCCACACCTGCAGAAACACTTCCTGCGTCGTGTCTTGCGCGAACCCCGGGTCACGCAGAACTTTGAGGGCAGTCCCGTACACCCGGGCTACGGTGAGGTCGTAGAAGTGGGCAAACGAATCTTTTCTGCCCGACGCGATGTCCGCGAGCAGGCCGCCTGGATCGACGGTCTGCTCTTCGATAACCGGAACTCGATCGGTCAAATGCCCTACCTTCCAACGTCACGCGGAAAGTGACGCCGACCACATCACGTGACGAGGGTTCCCAGGACCGCGGCGGGCGAAACCCGAGGTCAGGGGTCGAGCGTTGGTCAGCGCCGGGGCAATTCCCTGTAGAGATCTTCGATCGAGCCGGACAGTAGCTGCTTGACCTGCGCGGTGAAGTCGTCGACCACTACCTCGTAGACACCGGCTTCGAGGCCGTCGTATCCGGCTCGCACAACGTCTGTGGGATCCAGTTTGGGCACGTCGACGCCTGCGGCCATCGGGGTGTCGACCCACCCCATGTGCAGCCCGAGGACGTGGGTGCCCTGCGGTGCCAACTCGATCCGGAACGAGTTGGTCGCCGACCACAAGGCCGCTTTCGCGGCGCTGTAACTGCCGCCGACGCCGACCCAACTCAGCACGGAGTGCACGTCGATGAGCGCTCCCCCACCATTGGCGCCGAGGATGGGCGCGAACGCGCGTGCGACCTCGATCGCGCCGAAGAAGTTGGTCTCGAACATCTGCCGAATGTCGGCGCTCGCCCCCGTCGTAAGTGAGTTGTTTGCCAAGCCGATGCCCGCATTGTTGATGACCAAAGTCGCGTCGGCGGCGGCGAGTGCCACGGCATCGATCGACTGTTGATCGGTTACGTCGAGCGGCAATGCCACCACACGCGGGTCGTCCCATTCACGTGGCGACCGAGCCGTCGCGTACACCTTGGTCGCTCCGCGTTCGATCGCCTGCGCCACAAATTCCTGCCCCAGGCCGCCATTGGCTCCCGTGATGACGACTACCGCGCCCGTGATCGATGTGCTCATTGTGCTGCCTTCTCTCGGAGTCTGACTTGCGATTCGATAGTTAGAGTACATCGAGTTGAGTACCCTGGCTACTGATTCGATAGACAGCGTAGGATTGCGCAGGTGAGCAGCACCGAACCCCAGCGGCAACGGATCGACAACGCGTACTGCTCGATAGCGCGGACCGTCGACCTGGTCGGCGATCGGTGGCGCTTTCTCATCCTGCGGGAGGCCCTGCTCGGCGGAGTCGAGAAGTACGCGGATTTCGAACGTGCCTTGGGCATCGCTCCCAACATCCTCGCCGACCGACTGAACACACTGGTCGAAGGCGGAATTCTGGAGAAGCGCCAGTACAGGGAGGCCGGCGCTCGACCCCGCTACAGCTATCACCCGACGCCGGCGGGTACCCAGCTGAAGATTGTGCTCGCAGCACTTCAGCAGTGGGGTGACGGCTATTGCCCGCCGCCCACCGGAGCGACGATCGATCGCGAAACCATCGACGGCCACCGCTCGGTGCGCGTCGGCTTCATCGACGAAGACGACCGGCCACGCGATATCGACGAAGTGACGTTCGTCCGAAGTGCGAACTACCCGTCCGACAATCCGCGTTGACGTCGACTCCGGTCCTGTGATGTCAGGATCGCCGCCGCCGTAGCCGCGATCGTTCGATCGTCGTCAGCGGTCAGTTCGACGAGAGCGCGCTGTGCAGCCGGGCCTGGAATCTCCGCGAGCGCCTGCGTGATTCGCAGCCGTGCCGGTGCGTCGACGGGCACACCGAGCTCGCGCATCATTGCCTCGACGATGCCGTCGGCCGCCGACGTTTGCACCGACAGAATGCCGAGGACCTCGGCGGCCTCGACATCGCGCTGCCCATCGATGATCATGCCGAGCAGGGCGGACGTCGAACTCGTATCTCCACGTGAGCCGAGAGCCAGTGCCGCACGAGCCCGGACCGTCGCGTCCGAGTCCTCGAGCGCTCGCAACAAATGCGTCGACGCCTCTGCCGTATGGACTGCCGCTATTGCCACGGTCGCCCTACGCCGGACATCGACGTCGGGCGACGCGAGACCTTCGGCGAGGCGCCCGAGCCCGACTCCATCAGCCCTCGACAGCGACCACTGCAACGCACCTGCCACGTTCAGATTGTCCTCTGCCAGGATCGCCTCGACCAGCGCCTCGATCGGCAGCGCTGCATTCCCGTCCTGCGACAGGATCGCCTGTTGCCTGCGCCCGGCGGACTCCGACTCCAGCCCCCGCAAGAGCGTGACAATGCGCAGGACGTCGTCCCACTCCGCTGGCGAGGTGGCGTCGACGCGTTCGAGGGTCGTCAGCAGTTCCCGTTCTGCTGCCATCCGCCTGCGGGTGTGTCGCATGAGGTCACCCACCAGTTCTGCCGGGGCAAAGTCAGGCTCGTCCATGGCGCGTTTGGCCTCGTGCAACGAGAGCCCCAACGTCCTCAGGCTCTCGACGTGAAAGAGGCGACGGATGTCGTCGGCGGAGTACTCGCGATAGCCTCCCGACGTGCGGCCCGTTGGCTGTACCAGCCCAAGCGTGTCGTAGTGCCGCAACATTCGGGTGCTTACTCCGCAACGCCGCGAGACCTCGCCGATCAACATTCCGTCTCCTCCTTCATCGTCCGAAGCTTCAGTCGTCCGATGCGCCGACGCTCGTGCGTTTGGCAACCTCGAGGGAGACGGCGAATCCGCCTTCCGGGTCGTCCCAGAGGCGTTTCGTCGCATCCGCGTGGGCACGCACCCGAGGGTTCGAACTTCTCCTCGCAGCTTCGATGACAGGTAGTACCGCTTCGTCCAGACCGACCAGTGCACGGCTGAGACTCAGCTGCACCTCGCGGTCACCACGGCCGAGCTCGGTCGCCAGATCGGCTGCGATCGCAGCCTCCTCACCTTCAGGTACGAGCACCACAGCCGCTCGCCATGCGCTGCGCGCGACTTCGTCGTGCTCGTCGTGCACCAGGGCTGTCACCGCAGGCCAAGCCTGCCGATCGCCGATTTTGGACAGCGTGTGCAACGACTGACTACGCGCCTGGACCACGCCGGACCCGAGCTCGTCGATCAGCCTCGGCACCGTGATCTCCGCAGGCAGGCGGCATAGTGCCCAGGTCAGCATGTCGCGGACGAAGAAGTCCGGTTCCACGGCACACCGATCCACAAGGGTGTCGACGAGCTGCGGATCGGGGTGTGTACCCGCAGCGAGTGCTGCTCGCAGCCGCACCGATGGGTCGGCGGCGACCAGAGCTTCGACGAGACGGGCAGTATGCCCGCCATGGTTGGTTGTGTTCACGACAACCACCTCCTTCGTCGACCATTGAAATCCTTGTCACTGTGTCAAGGTCAAGCAACTTCCTGGGATCGGGTCGACTTTCGGCCGAGCTGTAACATTCTCGTATGTAGTACGATAATGAGGTCGTGTCGCCTGACACCACCCAGCCTGTTCCCACCCGAGGAGCTTCTCCTGGCCGAGCTTCATGCCACCTATCTGACCGACCGTCACATGTTCGCGCTCTGGCGTTGGCCTGCATCGCCATCGGGACGAGCACCCGACGTCGAGGGCGAGCCGCACACCGTCGCTCTCGCGTTGCCGACCACGGGACGCTCGACACTCGAGGTGGTAGCGACTCCGTGCATCGTCGTCGAACCCGACGCCTTGCCGACCAACGAGAAGGCAGGCGGCTCGCTGACCGCTTGGCTCTCCACGCTCGAGCACACCGACCACGCGCTACCCGTTGCGGCACATGCCATTCCGAACCCGACTCGGACTGCGATCGACTCGGCGCACTATTCACGGACGACATTCACCCGCACCGTCGCATTGGGCGCAGAACTCGAATCGCTGCTGCACGCCGACCTGCGGCCGTATCAGGTCCGCGGCATCGACTGGCTCGACAGCGCAACAGCCGAACACGGCGGCGCAATCCTGGCCGACGAGATGGGCCTCGGTAAGACCCTGCAGGCCATCGGCCACCTGCGCCGCAAAGCCGATTCCGCCACGCCGCAGCTGGTGATCTGCCCGACCTCGTTGGTCGGCAACTGGGAGCACGAGATTGCGAAGTTCGCCCCCGATCTGCATGCAGTCGGCTACCGCGGTGGAGCGATCGATGTGTCCAACCCGCGCACCGTCGTCGTTGCCGGCTACCCGACCCTGCGTTTGCATACTGAACGCTTGGTCGAACAAAGCTGGGCTACAGTCGTTTTCGACGAAGCGCAGGTGTTGAAGAACCCACGGACGCAGGTATCGCGGGCAGCACGCAAATTGCCTGCGGCGCACCGGATCGCCCTCACAGGAACACCGGTCGAAAATCATCTCGACGAACTGTGGGCACTACTCAATCTCGTTACGCCGCAGCTGTTCAGCCACAAATCTCAGTTTCGACGACGGTTCACCAAACCGATCGAAGCTGGATCGGCAAGCGCGATGAACCGCATGCTCGATGCAATCGAACCGGTGCTGCTGGCGCGCAAGAAGATTCACGTCGCCGCTTCCCTGCCCTCGAAGATCCATAGCGACCTGCTGTGCGACCTGACCGACGAACAGGAACGTGTGTACGACCGCGTCCTCCACGATGCCAGCGAGGGCGGGTTCGGGTCAGGTGCGCAACGGCAGGCGCGTGTGCTCGCGGCGTTGACCGCCCTCAAGCAGGTGTGCAATCACCCAGGCCTGGTCACCGGCGACCTCGTCGAGCTGGCCGACCGTTCCGGCAAACTCGAACTCTGCGTCGACATCGTCGCGAACAACCTCGAAACCGACTCGCCCACACTTATTTTCACTCAGTACCGCACGACCGGCGAGATCCTCGTCCGGCACCTGTCCGAGCGATTCGGTATCACAGCACCGTTCTTTCACGGTGGCCTGAATCAACGAGAACGGGCCGCCATCGTCGCGGAGTTTCAAGCACCCGATGGACCGCCCGTGTTGGTTCTCAGCGTCAAAGCAGCGGGAACCGGGCTCACCCTCACCCGTGCGGCCGACGTCATCCATTTCGACAGATGGTGGAATCCAGCGGTCGAAGCGCAGGCAACCGACCGCGTGCATCGCATCGGGCAGACGCGGACCGTCACCGTCACAACCCTCACCTCGACGACGACGCTCGAGGAACACATCGCGAGGATGCACGATCGAAAGTCGACTTTGACGAATATGTCCGAGTCCAGTCTCACCGATCCCACAGGCAAAGCCGGCGTCGCAGAGTTGGCGCGCCTCGACGACGACCACCTGATCGACATTCTTCGACGGAAGCGGGAGAACGCCTGATGTCAGTGGATCGATTGGCTACCAACGAATTCGGCTACACCCCATGGGGGATGGACTGGGTCCGTCTCGCCGAGCCACTCGCCCAGAAGCGGCCCGACCCACTGCTGCCACGGGCACGTAGTATCGCCCGAAACAATGGCGTCACAGCCGAATTCGAGGGTCGCATCGCCCACGCCCGCATCCATCGCGGCAACGACGCATCCGTCGTCCACGTGGAGGTGGCACCCATGTCGTGGGAGCGCATTACTGCGCTGGGATCTGGCCTGGCCGGCGCCCTGACCAACGAGGTATACGCAGCGATCACCGCGGCAGGTGAGTCCGTAGCACCTACCATCGTCAGCACCGACTGTTCGTGCTCGGCGCGGACCGCTCGTTGCGTCCACGTCCTCGCCTTGTTCTACGAGACCGCGCGACGGGTCGACGACGATCCTCGAATCACGTTGCAACTACAGGACTTCTACCGGGCGACAGCCGACAATGCTGCAGTTGAAGACGCCGCCCAACCGCCACGCTGGACGCTACTGAGCGGGATCGACGCCGGCGACTTCTTCACGGTCACCAACTGACGTATCCCAGCTGACATAGCCCAAGTCACCGCCTGCGCGGTTTCTTCCCTTTGGCCACTTGCTTCTTCGGCTGTCCCCTGCCGCCGGCCGCGGTGCGCGGCCTCGGTTTCGGAGCACGTCGGGGCTCGGCCTTGGCCGGTGCGCGCGAACTGTGCAGCGACCGACCGCGCACAACGCCGACAAACTCCTCGAACAGCTCGGTCTCACGGTCCGCAAGCCAGGCAAGCGCGATCTCGGTGTCGGGAGCGTCCGTGACGGTCCGGTAGACGAGGTCCTTGCGCGCGTGCAGGCGAGCGATGGAATGTGGCACGACCACCACACCGACGCCGGCAGCGACGAGTTCGAAGGTGGCCGTGATCGAGTCGATGTCGTCGGCCGAATGCACCTGCTCGTCGACGAGGTCTGCGGTGGCGATCAGCTCGACCATCGCAAACAGGTGTTCTTTCGGAACGACGACGACGGGCGTCTCGCGGTAGAGCGGTATCGCCTTCATGCCGTCGCGTTCGATCGGGAGCCGGACGAACGCCATGTCGACGCGCGCTTCACGCAACGCGTGCTCCTGATCAGCTGCCTCGACAGGAATTACCTCGAGCGGAACGGTAGGGAACCGCTCGCTCCAGATTCGGGTCCACTTGCTCACGGTGACACCGGGGACGAAGCCGACACGAAGCCCGGCAACCGTGGCGGGCACCTCCTCGACGCGCTTCTCCGCCTCGGCTGCGAGGAACTCGCGCGCCTCGAGAAGGAGTGCATGTCCCTCGGCGCTGAGTTCGGTCGGCTGTGCGCCGGGAACGAACAGCTTGTGTCCCAGCTCGGCTTCCAATTCGATGACGGCGGCGCTGAGTTTCTGCCGAGCAATGTTGAGCGTTTTCGCGGCGCGGCCGAAATGTAGCTCCTCCGCGACGGCGACGAACCACGTCAGGCGTTGTACGTCGTCGGAGGAGAACTCGCTCATTTCACGAAGGCTATTGCACCTGCGCGGTAAATGATCGCAGCGCCCCGGATACCCTTGATGTCGTGAGCCCGGATAAGCAGCAGCAAACGATGAAGCCTTTGACCGCGGCGAACAAGCTCGGCATCTACCTCCCCGCGACGCCCGAGGCGTTCCAGAACTCGACGATAACTCGCGCCGAGCTCGACGAACTGCGCACGAATCCGCCGGAATGGCTTGTCGAACTTCGGAAGACGGGCCCGTTCCCGCGTGATGTCGTGTCGAAGAAGCTCGGCGTATCCAACACGGGTCTTACGCGTGCGGACGTCAGCGATGCACTCACGGCCGCCGAGATCGACGAACTGCTCGCGAACCAGCCGCCGTGGCTGGTCCGCGAGCGCGAGAGTTACGCCGCCGTGCTGAAAGAGAACGAGCGGATCAAGGCGAAGGCCGCCGAGCGAGCAGCAGCTACGAACAGGCCTGCGAAGAACCGCTGACGGTTACATCCGCGTCGACTCCGGTTCCTTCGGTTTATCGGCCCAGCCCAGCAACATCGACCGCTGGGCAGCGTCACGTCGCCACGGCAGCGCGATGGCAACCACGACCGCGCAGACGAGCACGGCACCGACCGTGACGTAGCTGGCGATGTGGAAGCCGTCGAGCACGGCGACCTTCATGTTCGTGATGATGCCCTCGATTTGCGACGCGAACATCGACCCCTGCTGCTTTTCTCGCAGGCCGATGATGCTCATGGCCGTCTGCCGCATAAATTCTTTGTCGGTCGCGTTGGCGAGCGTGTCCGGGATCTTGTCGACGATCGGCCAGATCTGCGTCTTGTAGCTCGACGCGACGATCGATCCGAGCACAGCGACGCCGAGCGCACCGCCGACTTCACGCGTCGTGTCGTTCACGCCCGCACCGGCGCCGACCTCGTCTTCCGGCACCGCGGACATGATCGCCTCCGTCGCCGGGCCCTGCACGATCGCGAGACCGAGGCCCATCAGCACCATCGAGATCAGCACCGTGCCGACGTAGGGCGAATCGATGGTTACCTGACCCGCGATGTACATGCCGACCGCCAGGATGAGCAGACCTGTGACGATCACTGCCGTCGTACCGAATCGTTGAGCGAGCAGTACAGCAATCGGAGCAGCGAGGCCGACCGAGAGCGCAAACGGCAGCGAGTGCAGGCCGAATTCGAGCGGGCTGTACTCACGAACGCCTTGGAAGTACTGCGTGATCAGGAACAGAAATCCGAACATCGAGAAGTACGCGACGGTGATCGACAGCGCGGGAAAGGAGAATCTGCGGTTGGTGAGCAGACGTAGGTTCAGCACCGGGTAGGGGGCTTTCAACTCGCGCCATACGAACAGGGCGAGGCAGGCGAGTGCGACGCCGTATCCGGTGAGCGTGACCTGCGAGGTCCAGCCGTTGTGCGGCGCTTCGATGATCGCCCAGACGAGCGCGGTGATGCCCGACAGCGACAACACGATACCGAGCACGTCCAGTGGCCCACTGTGCGGCGCGCGTGACTCCGGAACGAGCAGCAGCGCGGCGACGACCAGTGCAGCGGCGAGGGGGACGTTGATCCAGAACACCGAACGCCACGAGAAGTGTTCGAGCAACCAGCCACCGACCGTCGGGCCAAGGGCAATTGCGACGCCAGCCATTGCGGTCCACGCCGCGATCGCTGCCGCACGTGCGCGAGGGTCGCTGAACAGGCCCGTGAGCAGCGCCAACGTCGCCGGGAACACAGCCGCCGCGAACACTCCCATGCCGGCACGGACTGCGATGATTTGCCCGATCCCACCGACGAACGCCCCAGCGAGCGACATGACGCCGACTCCGACGAGACCGATGACCATCACCTTGCGGCGGCCGTACCGATCACCGAGATGCCCGAATGCGAGGAGCAGACCGGCGAAGGTCAAAACGTAGGCGTCGACGATCCATTGCAGGCTGCTGAAGCTGCCCTGCAGGGCGGTACTCATCGACGGCAACGCGACGTTGACGATCGCGTTGTCGAGTAGAACGAGCATTTCTGCGAGGCACAGGACGATAAGCGCGAGGACGGGACGGACTGCCCGGGTCCCCGGTGCGCTCACCTTCCATCCGGTGGTCGTGTGGTTTGCGGTCGCGGTCATGTGCAGTCACCTCTCCATTGGGGCCTGACGAGACTCTGTTGGGCCGCCTCAAAACTTATGCACTCATGCATAGAAAAAGGGAGAGATAGTGATGGGCGGTGCAACCCGTACTGCTACGTGACGGGGGTCACATCCGGTCGAGTAGAAGCGCCGACAAAACGGCTTCGATGCGGTCGAGCGCACGCGTGCTGCGCTGAGCCTTCGACAGCATGATGGCCCCCTCCAGCGCCGCGATCACCGTCGTCGCCAGCGCCTCGGCGCGCTCGAGTGGTAAGCCTCGCTGCCAGAGCGCGGCCGCGACCATCGACTCCCACATCGCGAAGGATTCGCCGGCAGCAGTGCGCGCCGCCGGCATCCCGCCACCTTCGAGTGCCGCCGCACCGATGGGGCAGCCGGACGTGAAATCACTGTCCAGCAATTCTTTTCGGAAGGTGTCGATCAGAAACGCGAGGGTCGCCTCCGGACTATCGGCGGCGAGTTGATGAGCGACTGCTGCGGTTACCGCTGCGCCCGCCATCCGCGTCGCCTCTTCGGCGAGCTGCGCCTTCCCACCAGGGAAGTGGTGATAGATCGAACCACGCGGTGCAGCCGCGTCGGCGATGACGTCACCGATTGCTGTGCCATCGATTCCGTGCCGCCGGAACAACGCGACCGCGCTCAGCAACATCTTCTCGCGCGCATCCGAACGTCGTCCCACGCCTGCTCCTCGTTGTATGTCTGCCGTCATAGTACGTGGAGGTAGGCGGTTGATTCGTCGAGCTAGTTCTACGAAAGCATTGCGTCGACGAACTCAGCCGTGAGCCGATGCCAACGCCACGGTCGGTTGAGCATGAAGTGCCCCGCACCGTCGAATGCCCGCCACTCCGCTTGCACCCCACGCGCGGCCGCATGCTCGGTTTGGCGGCGCGAGGCGACTGGATCGGTCCACCTGTCGGCGGTGCCGTGCAGAACCTGCAGCAACTTTCCGGCTGGGATGAGCCGTCCCTCGTCGTTCGGCCACCACGGTGCAAGCGCAACAACTCCGATGACAGCTTCGCCCTCGGGTCCGCCGGCCAGATGAGCGGCAACTCGTCCGCCCATCGAATGCCCGACAAGGACAACCGGTACAGGACCGAAACGATTACGCGCAGAACGTAAGGCCGACTCCCCATCACCGACCGCAGGCAGATCGGGAGCATTCCAGCCGCGATAGCGGTAATCGAGTTGCTCGACGACGTAGCCCGGTGCGAGCTCGGCCCGAATCGCTCGCGTCACCAACGCAGTTCGCAGGCCGGCCAATCGCCATGGCTGATACTCATCGACACTCTCCGGTTTGCCACCCGGCAGGACAAGGACGTAGCCGCGCACCTTCGCGTTCTCCCGCATACCGTGTGTTCGTCACCGAAGGCGATCGAGACGTGCGCGTGTGATCCGCTTCTCATGAGCGGGGCATGAACTAGCCGAGCAGGCGCTTATCGCGAGGAAACGCGAGTAACGACCGCAATAAGTGCCTGCTCGGCGCTGGGATAGGCAGCGTCCGCCGCTCGTGCGTCTTTTCGGAGGGCAGAACCACCGAAAGGACTGGCTCGAAAATGGGTAGGTGAGTGGGCAGGCGACAGCACCCGGCGCAGC
>NZ_JBIMSN010000090.1:0-91943 GCF_043944905.1 Antrihabitans spumae | reverse complement strand
AAGATCGAAAACCCAATCCGAAACAGATCAAGCCGGCACGTCAGCCCGGAGAAAGATCTGGGCTAGTGTGATGACCGCGCGGCTCAACTTGCGTAGATCCGGCGGATCACGGCGGACTGCTCGGATGGATATTCGGCGTTCGCCACGACCACTTTGGCCATTCTTACTGCTGGCATTTCTTCGTGTTTTTGACATAGTTTTCCCCTCCTTTCAAATTGCTTGTTGTTCCGCATTGCTTTAATGCAACGACTGGTGAATCTATTTAACTTTGCATTGATGCAACGGTCAATAACATTGTCCGATTCCACAACACCGAACGGAACGAGGCCGCCGGAGGAGAAATCGCTGCATATTCCGGTTCGCTGCGAAACGCATTACCAGCGGTCCCGGTACCACCGAAATATTGCGATCGACCCGACCGCGAGCGCCACGATTCCGATCACCACCACCAGAAACGGCAGGATCGACTCGAGAACCTGAATCGCACACCACAGGGCGATGACTCCGCCCAGCACGCCGACGCACGCATCGACAAACTTGTCGATCCACGCCTTCGGGTCGGATGCGCTCATAGCTGGCGACGCAGTTCTACGAGCAATCCGTGATCGAAACTTGCAGTGACGCAGCTGTTTACGAACTGGCGCTGATCGACCGGGAACCGCCTCGCGAACGCCTGGACGTAAGTCTGGCCGGTCAGGTCGGCGTGAAGTAACTGCCACTCCAGTCCACCACGTGGGAATCCGGCCAACTCCAGTTGGTCGAGGTGCCACAAGCTGAGTTCCAGCTCGTCGACCAACTCGAAGCTCAATCCACGTCGGGCATGGTTGACGTCGTGCCAGAACCGAAGGCCGACATTTACCAGCGGATCGGTATAGATGACGTCGTCGCTGTTCTCGCCGCTGATCGGCAACGGCTCACCGGTGAGACAACTTCGGGCGTATGCCCGCCGCACCCCCTCGTAGGTGTTCGGGGCATCGGGCGTGACGATCCAGCCGAACCCGACGTGTGCGGTGGTCTGCTCAGCCTGGTCGAGGATGAATCCGCCGAGGTTATCAATGGCCTCCCCGACAATTCGGTCCGTGGGCGCCAGATTCGGGTCGATGATGGTCATGAATCTCGCCTCGTCGCCTCGTCACGGACGATCTGCTGAGCCGCAATGAATGCACTCTCGATGCGCTGCACGGAGTCCGCCCCTTGTCGCTCGATTCGGCCAAGCTCGCGCTCGGTGGCGTCGATTAACTGCCGTCGCGTTCGTCGGCGCTCCTGCCACGTCGACAGCGGGTCGATCACGAACAAGATGATCGCCAGGTACGCCACGAAGATGACGGCGTACATTGCCAACCAGAGGAGCGCGAACTCCAGCACGTCGCCGACCCAGCTCATAACGGCCACCGCCGAATCCAGTCGAGTACTTCATGGGCAAGGGCGGCTCCCAGTTCGCCGGCGTGAATCGCGCTCGCTGGGGCCTGGTCGAACCGGTCGGTCGCGTAGCGCTGCATTTCGTCGGTCAGGTTGAGGACCCGGTCCATGACGTAGTTGGCGATGTCACTGGCAACGGCCGGGTCGTCATGTGATGGAACGGTCAGTCGCAGGTCGTTGCACGCGCTGGTCGGCGTGGTCTTCTTCGGCATCTCATTGTCTCCGTTCGCTCAGTGACGGAAGTTGGCGACTTCGTTGCCAACGAAGGCGGCGTACTGGTCGACAATGTGGTTCAGCCGATTGGCCACCACCGGATCGCCGTCAGCATGGAAGATTGCCTCGCGCGACAGCATCGCGGTGGTCTGCAGCCCGATCGCGGCAACCATCCCGGCGGCTTGGACGCGCGTGCCGGTGATGAGGCCGCGCGCTACTTCGCGATTCTGCAGGCGGGCAAGTTCTTTACCTTCGCTGCGGGTGATGGAGTCGGGGATTTGGGCGGCAGCCAACGTGGACGAGGTGCGGGGAAGGATATTGGACATCGGGTAAATACCTCCTGGGTGGGGACCCCCGGTGGGGTCACTACCCACACTGCGGAGAAGCCGACAGGTCGTCACTGACACGAAACTGACAGGAAGGTCAGCCGATGCAAGATCCGGTACGCGATCGCCTGCTGACAGAGTTGCGAGGGCTTCGCCGCGCACCGGGCAACCCAAGCATCGAGCGCCTAACCGACAAGTTCGAGTTGGTCGAAGCGCTCGGTATGGGCGACACCGACCGAGCCTGGCAGCGGCTAGACCGGTTGCATGAGCAGCACGGCACAGATCCCGAGACCGACATCGGGGCCTACTTCTATCTCGCAGGCTGGAACGTAGGACGCGACACGCTCGACCGGCGGATTCGCGACTACGCAGCCCAGTTCCACGTCCGCGATCGAACCGCCCTACGGCGCGGAGACCGTGGTGCGCTCAAGCTCGCTGCCCTCATTCGGGACGAGGCCGAAACGGCGCGACCGTGGGGTCTGGTGACACTCTTCCAGTCCGGCAACGCCGTCGACGTGATCGTCCGATTGATGCTTGGCTTCGAATCGTGGCGACCGGCGACGATTCGCGTCAACGGCAACGACGTATCGGACCCGCAATTCACGATCCATCGCAACCCGGACGTCGAGGGCAACTACTTCCACCAGCTCATCGTCGAGGGCGTCGAACTCGACCTGAACGCGTCCAAGCACAGCCCAATGGCCACCATCTTCATCCACTGGCCCATGCCGGTCTGGCCCACCTGGCAAACAGTCGCCTATGTTGCAGACCCGCTAATACTCGTTCGGACACGAACTTTCCGCGATCGGGGCATCGAGCTAAGGCTCGAATGGTCACGCGAGGCACCGGCGCGAGACTGCGGGCCACTGATGACGGACCAGCGGATGTGGGTGGAAAGAACTGGTCCGAGAGCCCGCGCCGTGCACGAGGGGCGGGCGGAGTGAGTTGCTCCTCGGATTGCCGCCGACCCACACATTACAAATCTGGGAGTGGTCGTGCCGGAGTTCCGCCGATCCGTCGGTGGCGCCGGATATGGTTGATGACGCTGTCCCGGCGAGCGAGGCGGACGGTTGATTGTCGGCATCACCGAGCTGTGACCTGCGGATATTTGCGTCGGCACTGCTATAATTGAAAATGATTATCAATAATGGAGATATACGCCCGTGGCCTTGAAGAAATCCGACCTTTATAGCTCACTCTGGCGCAGCTGCGACGAACTGCGCGGCGGCATGGACGCCAGCCAGTACAAGGATTACATCCTGACGCTGCTGTTCGTGAAGTACGTGACCGACAAGGCTAAAACCGATCCGAGCAGCCTGATCGACGTCCCTACCGGCGGTTCGTTCGACGACATCCTCGCCCTCAAGGGCGACAAGGAGATCGGTGACAAGATCAACGTCATCATCGGTGCTCTTGCCAAGGCGAATGAGTTGGAGAGGGTCATCGACCTGGCCGACTTCAACGACGAAGAGAAGCTCGGCAAGGGCAAGGAGATGCAGGACCGGTTGACCAAGCTGGTCACCATCTTCGCCGATCTGGACTTCAAGGGCAGCCGCTCCGAGGGCGACGACTTGCTCGGCGACGCTTATGAATACCTAATGCGGCACTTCGCCACTGAATCCGGCAAATCCAAGGGACAGTTCTACACGCCGGCCGAAGTCTCACGGATACTGGCTAAGGTCGTTGGAATCGGACCGCATACCCGCCAAGATCAAACCGTCTACGACCCAACTTGTGGCTCTGGCTCGCTGCTGCTCAAGGTCGCCGACGAAGCGCCCCGCGGCATTTCCATCTACGGCCAAGAAAAGGACAACGCCACGTGGGCGTTGTCCAAGATGAACATGATCTTGCACGGCAATGAAGACGCCGTCATTGCCAAGGGCGACACAATCACGAGCCCGCAGTTCATAAAGGGTTCCGAGCTCCGCACGTTCGATTTCGCGGTCGCCAATCCACCCTTTTCCACCAAGTCATGGAACAGCGGGCTCGAAAACGAGTTCAGCCGCTTCGAGTACGGCACCCCGCCGGAAAAGAACGGTGATTACGCCTTCCTGCTCCATGTCCTTAAATCACTCAAGAGCACGGGCAAGGGCGCGGTGATCCTGCCGCACGGCGTACTGTTTCGCGGTGGCAAAGAAGCCGTTATCCGCAAGCGCCTGCTGCAGCACGGTTTTATCAAGGGCATCATCGGGCTGCCCGCCAACCTGTTCTATGGCACCGGTATCCCGGCCTGCGTGGTGGTCCTGGATAAAGAGAACGCCAGCGCCCGGACGGGTGTGTTCATGATCGACGCATCTAAAGGCTTCATTAAGGATGGCAACAAGAACCGCTTGCGCTCTCAAGACCTGCACAAGGCCGTCGACGTCTTCAACAAACAGACTGAGTTGCCGCGCTATGCGCGGATGGTGCCGCTTGCTGAAATTGCCAGCTCTGACAACGATTTCAACCTCAACATTCCGCGCTATGTCGACTCGTCCGAGCTCGAAGACATCCAGGATCTGCACGCTCACTTGCACGGTGGCATCCCCGAGCGTGATATCGACGCGCTGGGTGCCTATTGGGACGCCTTCCCGAGCTTGCGTTCAAATTTGTTCGTCCCCACTGGCCGCGACGGCTACAGCCAGCTGACAATCGACGTCGCCGAAGTACAGCAGCGTGTTCTGGCGTCAAGCGAGTTCGTGAAGTTTGCCGACCAAATATACGCCCAGGTAGCCGACTGGTACGCCCCGCACCGGCCAGTTCTTGCCGCGATTGATGCCGACACCAAGCCAAGCGCGCTCATTAAGACGCTCGGCGACGATTTGCTTGCTCGATTCAGAACCACGCCGTTACTCGACGAATACGCCGTATATGAGCAGCTGATGACCTACTGGCACGGCGTCATGCACGACGATGTCTTCCTGATCATGAACGACGGCTGGCAAACCGCTGCCGCCCCACGCAAGACTATCGAGGACAAAGACCGCAAGATCACCGAAACCCCCGACCTCGTGGTCGGCTCGGGTCGTGCTGCATCGAAATACAAGATGGACCTCGTTCCGCCTGCACTCATCATTGCCCGCTACTTCGCAGCGGATCAGTCGACAGTCGACCACCTAAATGCTGCAGCAGAAGAAACCGCTCGGGGCATCGAGGAATACACCGAAGAGCATGCCGTCGAGGACGGGCTCCTCGAAGACGCGATGGACGACGGCAAGATCAGCAAGGTCCTGGTAGCCGCAAGGCTGAAGGTCGCCAAACGCGAAGAGGCAACGGCTTCCGAGATCAGGGCGTTGCAGCATCTATCCGGGCTTTACGGCGACGAAGCCACCGCCAAGAAGAGCGCTAAAGACGCTCAGGTCGCACTCGACACCAAGACACTGGCGAAGTATGGCAAACTCACCGAGTCCGACATCCAACAGCTGGTACTCGACGACAAATGGCACGCCACCGTCGCGGCAGGTATCGCCGGTGAGCTGCAGAAGTTGACTCACAACCTCGTCGGACGCATCAAGCAACTCGGCGAACGCTACGACTCCACTCTCGAAGACCTCGAAACCGAAGTCGATCAGCTCAGTACCAAGTTTGCGGCTCACCTCGCGGACATGGGTGTCAAATGAGCGACGCGTCGATGAGGAGCTCGGCGGTTCCGGAAGGATGGACCCTACGACCCTTACTCGAATTGGTGTCAATTCGAAGCGGTCAAGTGAACCCGACTCGGAATCCCTTCAACACGATGCTGATGGTCGCGCCGGATCATATTCAAGCAGGAACTGGCAGACTTCTTGCGCGAAAGACTGCAGAGGAACAGGGAGCGATCAGTGGAAAGTATCTGGTCGAGCCCGGAGATGTTGTATATAGCAAGATTCGACCCTATCTGCGCAAAGCGATCATCAGCGATTTCCACGGTCTGTGCAGTGCAGATATGTATCCATTTACTCCAAGAAATTCCACAGATAGTAGATTTATTCTGGGCATCATTCTGTCAAACAGATTCAGCGAGTTCGCGATAAGCGTGTCGGCTCGAAGCGGAATTCCCAAAATAAACAGAGAAGAGTTGGCGGAATACAGCTTACCCGCGCCCCGAGGTGACGAACAGCGCGCCATCGGTAACGCACTATCGGATGTTGATGCCTTGATCTCCTCCCTAGAGCGCTTGATCGCCAAGAAGCAGGCGGTCAAGCAGGGCGCCATGCAACAACTTCTGACGGCAGATATACATGACGACTGGAAGCTCCAGCAGCTTGGTACCTTGCTAACCGGCCATCCTAGTTACGGGATCAATGCTGCCGCGTCCACATATTCCCATGATGAACCTACTTACCTCCGAATCACCGACATTAGCGACGACGGAAGGTTTACGCCTGATCCGAAGGTTTCAGTTAGACATCCGTCTGCAAAATCGTATTTTCTCCGCGATGGCGACCTCGTATTTGCGCGGACAGGCGCTAGCACTGGGAAGGCGTATCGATATCGGCCAAAGGACGGTCCACTCGTATACGCAGGCTTTCTTATCCGTGTAACTCCAGATCCGGCACGCCTTGATCCGAGCTACCTCTCATATTTCGTACAGAGCAAGTCCTACTGGGACTGGGTCGCCGTAATGTCCGTGCGCAGTGGACAGCCCGGCATTAACGGGAATGAGTACGCAGGGCTTCCGATATCTTTCCCCAAGATCGAACAGCAGCGTGCCATATCCTCCAGGCTGGCTGACATGGACGAAGGGATCGAAATCCTAGCGACGCGGCTGGCAAAGACCCGCGCCATGAAACAGGGCATGATGCAGGAATTGCTCACCGGGCGTACGCGATTGCCAACAGAGGGAGCGGCATCATGAGTAACGTCGGGCAAGTAGAACGCAAGGCTCAAGATCGCGTCGTCGAGCTGTTCGGCGAGACCCTCGGCTACGACTACCTGGGTAGTTGGGAGTACCGCGACCGCAACTCGAACATCGAGACCGCGCTGCTAGATCAGAATCTGCGGGCTCGCGGGTACAACGACAACCTGATCAACAAGGCGATCGAGCGGTTGCGCAAAGACGCCTCGCTCGGTGGTGGCCGCGACCTGTACGAGGCCAACCGGGACGTCTACGGACTGCTGCGCTACGGCGTAAAAGTCCGACCTGGCGTTGGCGAGCAGACCGAAACTGTATGGCTTATCGACTGGGCGCACCCCGAGGCAAACCACTTCGCTGTCGCCGAGGAAGTAACAGTGCGGGGCGAGCACACCAAGCGGCCGGATGTAGTGATTTATATCAACGGCATCGCCCTGGGCGTCATCGAGCTGAAGCGCTCCAAAGTCGCCGTGTCGGAAGGCATTCGGCAGAACATCGGCAACCAAAAGCACGAGTTCATCCGTTCGTTCTTCACCACGGTGCAGTTGCTGATGGCAGGCAACGATGTGGAGGGACTGCGTTACGGGGTGATCGACACACCTGAAAAGTACTGGCTGGAATGGAAAGAGCCTTCGGACCTTGCCGATCCGCTCGATCGTGCGCTGACCCAAATGTGCTCAAAGTCGCGACTACTGGAGATCATCCACGACTTCATGGTGTTCGACGCGGGCACAAAGAAGACATGTCGGCACAATCAATTCTTCGGGGTTAAGGCATCGCAAAAGCGCATCGCTCAGCGTGAGGGCGGCATCATCTGGCACACCCAGGGCTCGGGTAAGTCACTGACGATGGTGTGGCTGGCCAAATGGATTCGCGAAAACCAACCGGATTCCCGGGTGCTGCTGATCACCGACCGCACCGAGCTGGATGATCAGATAGAAGGTGTGTTCAACGGTGTCAATGAAACAATCTATCGCACCAAAAGCGGCGCCGACATGCTCGCCACACTCAATGCGTCCGAGCAGTGGCTGATCTGCTCACTAGTCCACAAGTTCCGCAATTCCGAAGACGACAAGTCGGTCGGCGACCCTGACGGCGATTTCGTCAAGGACTTGAGTTCCAAGATTCCGAAAGGCTTTACGGCCAAAGGCAATATCTTCGTATTTGTCGACGAAGCGCACCGCACGCAATCGGGCAAAATGCACACCGCCATGAAGAAGCTGCTGCCCGGTGCGATGTTCATCGGCTTCACCGGCACACCGCTACTCAAGGTGGACAACGCAACCAGCATTGAAACCTTCGGTACCTTCATTCACACCTACAAGTTCGACGAAGCAGTCGGTGACGGCGTTGTGCTGGATCTACGCTACGAGGCCCGCAACATCGACCAAGACATCACCTCGCCCGCAAAGATCGACCAATGGTTCGAGGCCAAAACCAAGGGCATGACTGATCTATCCCGCGCCGAGCTGAAGAAGCGTTGGGGCACAATGCAAAAGGTCGTCAGCTCCGAGCCGCGCTCTCGTCAGATCGTCAACGACATCCTGCTGGATATGGAAACCAAGCCACGATTGTCCGATGGACGCGGCAACGCGATGCTAGTCGGCGCCAGTATCTACCAGGCTTGCAAGTTCTACGAATTATTCAGCCAAGCCGGCTTCAAGGGCAAATGCGCCATCGTCACCAGCTACGAACCGCAAGCTGGCGACATCTCCAAGGAAGACTCCGGCGAAGGTGCCACCGAAAAGCTCCGCCAGTACGACATTTATCGCCAGATGCTGGCCGACCACTTCCGCGAATCGCCCGACGCCGCGATGAGCAAAGTCGAACAGTTCGAAAAGGAAGTCAAAGACAAGTTCGTCAACCACCCAGGGCAGATGCGACTGCTAATAGTGGTCGACAAGCTCCTGACCGGCTTCGACGCACCGAGCGCGACCTATCTTTATATCGACAAGAAGATGCGTGACCACGGGCTGTTTCAGGCAATCTGCCGAGTGAACCGCCTGGACGGTGACGACAAAGACTACGGCTATATCGTCGATTACCAGGATTTGTTCAACTCACTTGAGACCGCACTCACCGACTACACCAGTGGCGCCCTCGACGGCTTCGAGAAGAAGGACATCGAAGGCCTTCTGTCGGATCGTTTCGAGAAAGCCCGCGAAGACCTCGACGAAGCACTCGAAAAGATCCGGGCGCTCTGCGAGCCGGTTGCGCCGCCAAAGGACACGCTGCAGTACCAGCAGTACTTCTGCGCCAAAGATGCTGGCAGCGCCGAGCAACTCAAGGCGAATGAACCGAAGCGTGTCGAGCTGTATAAAGCTGTTTCGTCCGTAGTGCGCGCATTCGGTGCGATTGCTAACGAGATGAAGGAGGCAGGCTACAGCGACGCCGAGGCCGCCGCCATCAAGGCCGAGATCGCTCATTACTCGAACGTTCGTGACGAGGTGAAGCTTGGCGCAGGCGAGGACATCGACTTCAAACAATACGAGGCCGGAATGCGGTTCCTGCTCGACACCTACATCCAGGCCGACGCATCAGAGGTCGTCTCCGACTTCAAGGACGCAGGATTAATCCAGCTCATCGTCAAGCTCGGAGCTGGCGCCATCGACAAGTTGCCCAAGGGAATCAAGAGCGATCCCGCTGCTGCTGCGGCAACGATCACCAACAACATGCGCAAGGTGATCATCGACGAACACGCGATGAACCCGAAGTATTACGACAAAATGTCGGCCCTTCTCGACGCACTCATCGAACAGCGACGAAAAGGCGCGCTGGATTATAAGGCGTACTTGGCGAAGCTGATCGAACAAGCCCAGCAGCTGGGCGCGCGCGAATCCGACACCAAATACCCCGAGTGGGCAAATAGCGGTGCCAAACGGGCACTTGTCGACTTTGGATTTCCGAGCGAGAAGCTGGCCATAGAAGTTGATCATGCTGTGATGAGCGGCAAACCTGATCAGTGGATCGGTAGCCGTATGAAGGAGCGCAAGGTCAAGCGTGCCCTTCGTGCGGTCTTGCCCACTGATTTCGATCGACTCGACGAACTGTTTGACCTGGTGAAGGCCCGCGATGAATACCGCTAGCGCGTATCTCACGGTTGCAGGGATCGACATCGACGTCGTCTACAAAGACATAAAGAACCTGCATATCGGGGTCTACCCACCTTTAGGTCGGGTCCGAGTTGCCGCACCCGAACGACTTGACGATGACCGGGTGCGCCTTGCCGTGATCCAGCGATTGCCCTGGATCAAGAAGCAGCGCAATCAACTTCAGGCTGTAGAGCGGCAATCGGCGCGCGACATGGTCACCGGCGAATCCCACTATTTCTGGGGAATCCGACAACGGCTTCGAGTCATCGAGCGACCCGGTCGCGCACACTTCGAAGTCGATGGCGAACGATTACTTCTGTACACCCCGGCCGATACCAGCACGGAGCGGCGGCGTGAACTTCTGGACAGGTGGCATCGCCAACACTTGCGCGCAGCGATCCCCCCGCTCGTCGCGAAGTGGGAACCAGTCCTCAAGGTGTCGGTGTCCCGTTGGAGTGTCCGACAGATGAAGACCAAGTGGGGATCCTGCAATCGGGAGACCGGACATATCTGGTTCAATGTCGAACTTGTCAAGAAACACCCCGAAAGTTTGGAGTACATCGTCGTTCACGAGATGACGCACTATCTCGAACGCGGCCACGGAGAACGCTTCACAAGATTGATGGACAAGTTTCTGCCCGATTGGCGCGCTCGCCGCGACCAACTGAATGCTGCGCCGCTGGCCGATGAGGAATGGGGGCCTGGGGTATGAGTGATAGGCAGGTAGTTAACGGAGCAACTCAGGGAGAGAACGACATCAACACCGAGGTTCCGGTGGATCCCCGCCATGCGCTGGCCGAATGGGCGAACGAGCACGATGAGTGGATTCGGCTGATAGTCCGAGAAGTCTTGGCCACACGGCGCTCGGTCGGCGCGGACGCTATCGACGATGCCTACCGCCTCTTCAGGCAAGAGAAGGCGTTGGACAAGCGCGAGCTGCCCGAGCAACCCAAGATCGAGATCGAATCAAGCGATGAGGAAGCGGAGCTACCGCTGACAATCACGAAACTCGACGGCGTCACGGGAGTGAACGCCCTGATTCCGGGATCAGTCATCGAGCCGCATGAAGGACTAACAATTCTCTTCGGCGAGAATGGAACAGGAAAGACCGGCTACTCGCGCATCTTCAAGGCGCTCGCGGACAGTCGGACTGCGGATGTCGTCCTCCGTGACATCGGTGCGGACTCCGAAGAACCGCAACATGCTGCCATCGCCTTTAAGCTCGGCGACAAGGAGAGACAGTTCATCTGGAGCGGCGAAAGTGGGGTCGCTCCATTCACGCGAATGTCAATATTCGACACTCCATCCGTGAACTTTCACGTCGACGACGACCTTGAGTATGTCTACGTTCCGACAGTTCTTGCCCTATTCAATCACGCTGTGGCGGGCATAAAAGCGGTCCAGGCCCAGATCGACACGGCAATCAAAGAATTGTCGGGCGGCGCGACGACGTTGCTCGGAAGATTTCCACGCACGTCGAAGGTGTACCCTCTGATCGAAACCCTTGGTGCGACAACAGATCTCAACGAGCTGGACAGACTCTCGGACAAAGACCCCAAGGTTGACGAACGCATCGAAGTACTCCGTCGCGCGGTCGCAGCTCTCGATGCAAACACGACTGGAACGCTACTCAAACTGCGTCAGCGGGAACATGCCGTGATGACCCAGGCGGTCAAGGTAGTCAAGACGCTGGGCGCATTCGACGCACCGGGGTATAACGCAAGGCTGGCAATGCGCGAGGAACTCAACAAAGATTACGTGGCCTTTCGAACTGAATTGTTCAAGGCGGCGGCCCTTCCGGCGGAGCCAGAGGGGACATGGGAGAGTTTCGTTGCGAGCGGCGAGCAGTACAAGCAGCACCTGGTCGATCTCAGTGTTCACGATGACGACAAATGTCTATATTGCCGTCAGCCGCTAGGCGATAGAGCGCGGGATCTTGTGTCGAAGTACGGCGAATACCTCGCGGACAAAATCTCGGGTGCGATCACTGAATGCAACACAGCAATACAGGAACTCACCTCCGGGGTCCGAACACTGGACGACTCAGACATAGTGTCCCTACTAAAGGAATACAAGGAGCGGTCCGATCAACCGGGCTTCTACCCAAGCTTGGTCACCTTGAGGGAAGCCGTCGTTGCGACTCAGCAGACCGTTACGGACCAGTCGGTATTGGCGGCCGATGCACTTGAGAATATCGCAGAACTTGAAGTATCCCTCGGAGAAATCGCTGCGACTATAGGGACCGAGGTCGGCGAGCTTCAGCGGCAGGACGCCAACCGAGCCGAAGCCCTGGCTTCCAACCGGAAGGATCTAACGGAACTGACCGCCGCTGCAGAGCTGGCCCGTTCGTGGGCTCAGATTGAAGCTCAGGTCGGCAACGCCAAGGAGGCCGACAAGTTGAAAATCCTGTCCAAGGCCCTTCCAGTCCTGATCCGCGCCGTCACCGATCTATCGAAGACAGCGAGCGACCAACTCATCAACCAGAACTTCGACAAGCTCTTCGCTGAGGAGTGTGATGCTCTCCGTGCTCCGAGTCTGAAGCTTGAATTCGTTGGCCGCCAGGGCAAGGCCCACCGGAGGAAAGTTATGAAGGGCAAGTACAAGCCGTCTAAGATTTTGTCGGAGGGTGAGCAGAAAGTACTCGCGATCGCGGACTTCCTAGCTGAGGCGCGACTCGCTGGTATTACGGCGCCGGTGATCTTCGACGACCCGGTGTCCAGCCTGGACCACCGTCGAATCAACGAAGTGGCCCAGCGTGTGGCCCTTTTGGCCGATGACAATCAGGTCATTGTATTCACCCACGACATCTTCTTCGCAACCACGCTGCTATCCCTCTTCGAGACGTCTAAGCGGTGCGTCTACCTCCAGATCACCGATGAAGACGGCAAGGGGCAGGTGACACGCGCCAGTGGGCCGCGGTGGGACAGCCTGTCCAATCTTCGCGGGAACATCAACAAGACGATCGAGGCGGCAAAATCAGTCGAGGGTGAGGCGCGCTCGGCGCTAGTCCGCGAAGGATACGACTGGATCCGCTCATGGTGCGAAGTCTTCACCGAAACGGAGCTACTCCAGGAGGTATCGCTGAGATACCAGCCAAACGTCAGAATGACAGCCCTCGCAAAAATCAAGATCACATCGCTCCCGGACGCAATCGCGGTCGTCACCCGGGTGTTTGAAGAGGCTTGTCGATACATCGCTGGACACTCCCAGCCTCTTGCCTCACTCGGCGTTGCACCGAACCTTCCGGGGCTCCAAGCTCACTGGCAGGAACTCCAAGACTGCAGAAGGGCTTACCTGGCTGCGTAAATCACAGGTCGATAGCTTATTGGTGCCACCGTTCAGCTACCGCTGGGCGCATCCTCACTCCTGCGCGTTTCAGTGCCTTTCCGACCGTGCTCGGTCCCAGCCCAAGCTTCTCGCCGATCCGTACCGTCGACCAGCCCTCCGCGTACAGCGTCGTCGCTTTCGCGACAATCTCCGGCGTCATCTTGACCCGCGAATGCAACGCAACGTCCTCACGGCGCAGGTGAGCACTGACTGTCTGGCGGTGAAGCCCGAACTGATCGGCAAGTTCGTTGGCTGTCGCTCCATTTCGGTATTTGTCGATCAAGTCCCGCAGCTCCTCCGTTTGCAGCTTCCGGTTCGTCCGGCGTGCTGGACGGTCGGCGACACGCTCATCGGGTTTGAATGCGCTCCCGATTTTGGCGACAGGATTGGCGCCTAGTTCACCGATAAGTCGCTGAAGTGCGGTTCCTTGGCTTGAACACGTTGCGCGGAGGCGCACCCCTTTTGCCGGACCCAGCCGGAGCCGATGCGACACTCGTCCCGCATAGCGGTACCTATGTCGCATTCGCTCCGGGAATCGTCACTGCCCGCGCAACGCCTCCGACGGCGACATCCCGTACTTGCGACGGAAGGCCGCCGCGAACCGGCCGGTGTGCATCAGTCCCCACCGCATCGCGACGTCGGTCACCGAGAGCCCCGGGCCGCCCTCGGAAAGGTCGGCGTACACGCGTTCCAGACGAAGCTCGCGCAAGTACTCCATCGGGCTCATGCCGACGTATTCGCGAAAGCCTTCCTGCAGTCGCCGCACGCTGACGCCGGCCACCTCGGCCATGTCTGCAGCGGTCCAGGCTCTTGCCGGATCCGCTTGCATGCGATCGATCACACGCTTGACGATGCGTGGCCGAACAACCGCCCCCGCGACCTCGTCGTCGTGCACAGCAGCAAGCAGGAATGCACTGGTGATCGCACCCGCGAGCTGATCGGAGACGAGTTTGTTCCGCAGCACGCTTTGGTCGCCTTGTGCTTGCGTTGCAACAGATCTGACGAATTCGAGCCAGCTCGCGCCACGTTCGTTTCGTAGATCGACCTGCGGCGGTAATTGCACACCCGGCCGTGCGAATACGCGCGTGATTTCACCACTCAGATAGTCGCGATCGAGCTTGACGCCGAGGATCGCGCACGACTTCGTCCATTCGATGATCCGCGTCGTCGTATCGGGCGGGCAGATCGTCGCCATGCCGTTCGACGAGTAGACGGGTTCCCCGCCCGACACCGACTCGATGTGTCCCGACATCGGAATGTTCACCGCGTATGCACCGGGGTGATCGGAAGCGACGGCGACGTCGGCGCCCCACCCGATCTTGGCAAGAACCACCGGTCCGAGTTCGACGGCGTTGACGAAAGTGTGGGTCGCGTCGTCTTTCGACAGCGGCGTCAACGTGTGCGGAAAGTAGGCGTCGCTGACGGCGTGACAGGCCTCGTCCCAGTCCTGCGGCGGGTTCGCCTCCGGAAGCGACGTCATCGGCGAACCTCCTTGTCCGTAGTCGGGCGCGTTCTTTCGAGTGTGGCTCTCGCCACTATTCATGGCAACCACGGCTTCGTTCAAGCCCTGGTCCAGACGCCCGCGCAAAGCGGATCGTCGCCGCGCTTTGCGGATCGCCGGCGCTGACCCACCGTCTTATGTTCTACGTCACATCGAACCGAAATCCGGAAGGAGGCCAGCGATGGAGCAACGCGAACTTCGCAACATCTTCGGCCAATTCGCCAGCGGAGTCACCGTCATCACCTGTAAGAACTCCGAGGGCGACGCGCATGGTGCGACGGTGACTGCCTTCACGGCCGTGTCGATGGAACCGCGCCTGTGTCAGGTGACGCTGACGAAAAAGTCCAAGGCGTGCGCCTACCTCAGCGGCGCACCATTCGCAGTCAACATTCTCGCCGCGGACCAGGTCGACACCGCAATGCATTTCGCGGGCCGCCCACAATCACCGGAACCGGTGTGGGCGGACGGACCGACAGCTCCCGTCATCTGCGGCGCATCCGCGACGTTGTCGTGTGTGCCGTGGGCAGAGTACGACGGCGGCGATCACATCATCTTCATCGGCGAGATCGTCGAAGCAACCACAACACTGAAGAACCCGTTGTTGTTCTACCGCAGCACTTTTCACGACCTCGGCCCAACGAGTGCAACAGCCACGTGGCAGGGCTCGATGGACGACCCCGAAATCGGCTGGTTCGGAGCAAGTACCAGCTTCACCCCTTTCCACCTCCACACCGCCGCCGTCTGACAGTCCGAAGTCCCCACCTCACCAAAGGAACTCAGCTATGACCACCACGGAATCGCGACCCGTCGAAGGCGTCGCAGTCGATACAAGCAAGGTCAATCCCGCGGAGAACTCGCCCGCAAATCAGCAACAGAACTATGCGACGCGGCCCATGACCGGCGACGAGTACATCGAATCACTGCGTGACGATCGTGAGATCTACATCCACGGCGAACGCGTCGAAGACGTGACCACACATCCGGCGTTCCGCAACCCGATCCGCATGACCGCTCGCCTGTACGACTCGATGCACACCGGCGAACACGTCGACAAGGTCACTGCCCCAACGGATACCGGCAACGGTGGCATCACCATGCCGTTCTTCAAGACGCCGACCTCATCTGCTGATCTGCTCAAGGAACGCGACGCGATCGCGGAATGGGCGCGGATGACCTACGGCTGGATGGGCCGCTCCCCCGACTACAAGGCCAGCTTCCTCGGCACGTTGCACGCGAACAAGGAGCTGTACTCGCCGTTCCAGGCCAACGCCGAGCGCTGGTACCGCGAATCGCAGGAGAAGGTCCTGTACTGGAACCACGCGATCATCAACCCACCGGTCGATCGTCAACGGTCTCCCGACGAGGTCGGCGACGTATTTATGAAGGTGGAGAAGGAAACCGACGCCGGACTGATCGTCAGTGGCGCGAAGGTCGTCGCGACCGGATCGGCTATCACGAACTACAACTTCATCGCGCACTACGGCTTGCCGATCAAGAAGAAAGAGTTCGCGCTGATCTGCACGGTACCGATGGACTCGCCAGGCGTGAAGCTGATCTGCCGCACGTCGTTCACCCAGACCGCAGCAGTGATGGGCACCCCGTTCGACTACCCGCTGTCGTCACGGATGGACGAGAACGACACCATTTTCGTCTTCGACAAGGTGCTCGTGCCGTGGGAGAACGTCTTTATGTACGGCGACGTCGAGAAGATCAACGCGTTCTTCCCGCAGTCCGGTTTCCTGCCGCGCTTCACTTTCCAGGGTTGCACGCGTCTCGCCGTCAAGCTCGACTTCATTGCCGGCCTGCTGCTGAAGGCGCTGGAGATCACCGGGTCGGGCGGCTTCCGCGGCGTGCAGACCCGGGTCGGCGAAGTGATCGGCTGGCGCAACCTGACGTGGTCGCTGACGGAATCGATGGCACGCGATCCAGAGCCGTGGCTCAACGGTGCAGTCATCCCAAAGCTCGAATACGGCCTTACCTATCGGATGTTCATGATCCACGGCTACCCACGGATCAAGGAGATCATCGAGCAGGACGTCGCCTCCGGGTTGATCTACTTGCCATCCAGCGCAGCCGATTTCAAGAGCCCTGTCGTCCGCCCGTACCTCGACAAGTACGTCCGCGGCAGCGACGGCATCACCGCGGTCGACCGGGTGAAAGTTATGAAGGCACTGTGGGATTCGATCGGATCCGAGTTCGGCGGTAGGCACGAACTCTACGAGCGCAACTATTCCGGTAACCACGAGAACGTGAAGGCGGAGCTGTTGTTCGCGGCCGAGGCTCGTGGTGGAACCACAGCGATGAAGGGTCTCGCCGACAAGTTCCTCGCCGAATACGACCTCGACGGCTGGACCGTGCCCGACCTCATCGGCAACGACGACGTCTCGTACTTCAAGAACCGCTGACCGACATCGAGTGCATAGTTTTGCAGGCGCAGACTGGTCCAATTCCCTGCAAAGCTATGCACTCGGCGCGCGGTGCCCTAGCGCGTGAGGATGAACACCCGCTAATCTATTGAGCGATGTTCAGTAAGCCTTTCAACGACGTTAGGAACCACCGCATGGGCAAGTTCGAGGGCAAAGTCGCCGTCATCACCGGAGCATCGGCAGGCATGGGCCGAAGCTTGGCGGTCGAACTCGCTCGCCGCGGGGCGAAACTCGCCATCTGCGACCTCAACGCCGCCGGTCTCGAAGAAACAGCTCGGCAGTGTAGAGCGCTCGGCGCAGAGATGAAGGTCGACCTCATCAACGTCGCAGAACGCGAAAACGTGCTGACCTGGGCGGATGCCGTAGCCGAGCACTTCGGCGCGGTGCACTACGTGTTCAACAACGCCGGCATCGCGTTCAGCGGCACCGTCGAGAAGACCGAGTTCAAAGACTTCGAACGCGTGATGGACGTCGACTTCTGGGGCGTCGTCAACGGCACGAAGGCCTTCCTCCCCCACCTCTTGGCAGCCGGCGACGGACATGTCGTCAACACGTCGAGTGTCTTCGGCCTGTTTTCGATGCCGACCCAGAGTGCATACAACGCCGCCAAGTTTGCTGTGCGCGGCTTCACCGAGTCGTTCCGCCAGGAAATGCTCTTCACCAAGCAGCCGATCAAGGTGACGTGCGTCCACCCCGGCGGCATCAAGACCGACATCGCGAAAAACAGCACGACCGCCGACGGCGACGGACTCGAAGCGTTCAATCAGCTCTTCGACAGAATCGCCACCACCAGTGCCGATTCCGCAGCCAAGACCATCCTCAAGGGCGTCGAGCGCGGCGACGCGAAGATTCTCGTCGGTTACGACGCACATGCGCTGGATCTGCTCATTCGACTCAGCGGTTCGTCGTACCAGCGGGCCTTCGCCGAGATCGGCGGACGACTGCTGCCGAAGAACTTCCTCAAGAAGTAGTTCGCTCAGCTCGCGTGAACGTGATCGAGGATCCGAGCTCCCGTCGCGGCTCGGACCTCGTCCACGGTTACTCCCGGCGCCGTCTCCAGCAGAACGAGACCGTCGGGAGTGACGTCGAGCACCGCCATATCGGTGACAATCCTTTGCACGCAACCCAATCCGGTCAGCGGCAAGGTGCACTCGTCGAGAATCTTGTGGGCACCGCTCTTCGAGACGTGTTCCATCATGACGATGACTTTCCGCGCGCCGTGGACCAGATCCATCGCGCCGCCCATTCCTTTGACCATGTGGCCGGGAATCATCCAGTTCGCTAGGTCGCCCTTCGCACTGACCTGCATCGCACCGAGCACGGCGACGTCGACCTGACCGCCGCGGATCATTCCGAACGACGCCGACGAGTCGAAGTACGAGGCACCCGGCAACACGGTGATCGTTTCCTTGCCCGCGTTGATCAGCTCGGGGTCGAGCTCGTCTTCGGTCGGATACGGACCGACGCCGAGGACGCCGTTCTCGGAATGCAGCACGACGGTGATGTCCGGCGAGAGAAAGCCGGGAACAAGGGTGGGCATGCCGATGCCCAGATTTACGTACTGCCCGTCTTCGAGTTCCTGTGCGACTCTTGCCGCCATCTGCTCACGAGTCAGTTTCACGACCGCACCGTCCTCTTCTCGATTCCCACGGTCACTTTGCCGACGTGGACGACTCGCTGCACATGGATGCCCGGCGTGTGCACCTCGTCGGGACCGATCTCTCCCGGCTCGACCAGGTGCTCGACCTGCGCGATCGTGATTCTGCCGGCTGCTGCCGCAGGCGGATTGAAGTTCCGCGCGCTCCGCCGGTAGACGAGATTGCCGTGCCGATCGCCTTTCCAGGCATGAACGAGTGCGTAATCGGTGACGATGCCTCGTTCCATGACGTAGGTCGTTCCGTCGAATTCGCGCGTCTCTTTGGGCGAGGACGCAACAGCGATCCCGCCGCTGCCGTCGTAGCGCAGCGGCAGTCCACCGTCGGCCACCTGCGTGCCGACGCCGGCCGGGGTGAAGAAGGCAGGAATTCCCGCACCACCCGCGCGCATACGTTCGGCGAGCGTGCCCTGCGGAGTCAGTTCGACCTCGAGCTCACCGGAGAGATACTGCCTGGCGAACTCCTTGTTGTCTCCGACGTACGAACTGATCGTGCGCCGAATTCGATGCTCGGCCAGCAGCACACCTAGCCCGAATCCTGAAGTGCCGCAGTTGTTGCTGACAGTCTCGAGGTCCGTCGCGCCCTGCTCGAGCAGTGCATTGATCAGCACCTCCGGCACACCGACCAAGCCGAATCCGCCGACCGCGAGCGATGCGCCGTCCGCAATATCTGCGACGGCCTCCGCCGCGGTGGTAACAACCTTGTCCATCATGGGATCGAGCATACCGAGGTTGGTGCGTATTGTGAACTTACGTTCGCATCGTGAACGTGCGATTGCCCGCGACCTCGCTTGGCAGCTACTCTTGTTCACATAGCGCATACCCGTCCAGATACCGAACATGAGGTCTCGAGAGTGTCCGTCGAACTCGCCTACAAACTCACCGACAACTCGGTCGATAGCCCGACGATCGTGCTCCTCGGCTCCCTCGGGTCCGATCGGTCGATGTGGAATCCGCAGGTTGCCGCACTGTCCGAGACGCATGCGGTGCTGACGGTCGACCTCCGCGGTCATGGCGAATCGCCAACTCCGACAGGGCCGTATACGATCCAGTCCCTCGCCGCCGACGTGATCGCGTTGGTCGACAAACTGGAGCTGACGTCGGTCGACCTCGTCGGGTTGTCTCTCGGCGGAGCAATCGCACAATCGATCGCCGTCGACCATCCCGACAGGGTTCGCACCCTTACGCTGATCTGCACGGCCGCACGTTTCGGTGTGCCGCAGGGGTGGATCGATCGCGCCGCTGCCGTGCGAGCCAACGGAACCGGGTCGATCGCCGCCGCTGTCGTCGGCCGTTGGTACACAGCAGATTACGCCGCACAGCACCCCGACCTGACAGCGCGTTCGATCTCCATGATCGAGAACACCGACGACGATGGTTACGCATCGTGCTGCGAGGCCATCGCCGGCTGGGACGGTCGTGACGATCTCGCTCGCATCTCCGCTCCGACCCTCGTGATCGCGGGCGAGCAGGATCCAGCGACTACGCCCGCCGACCTTCGGATCGTCTCCGATGCAATCCCGAATTCCATTCTCCACGTGTTGGATCCGGCCGCACACCTGGCAAGCGTCGAGCAGGCAGATCGGGTGAACGAATTGATTACCCAGCACATCACAACGGCAGCGCGGACATGACGGAACCGACGACCGACTACGTTCAATCCCTCGCCCGTGGCCTCGCGGTCATACGGGCCTTCGACGCGGCGCACCCGCGCCAGACGTTGAGCGACGTCGCGAAGGCGACCGACCTGACTCGGGCCACGGCGCGGCGTTTCCTGCTGACGTTGACCGAACTCGGCTACGTGCGGTCCGACGGTTCGCTGTTCTCGCTGACGCCGAAGGTACTCGAGCTCGGCTACAGCTATCTGTCGAGCCTCACGCTGCCCGACGTCGCACGCCCGCACCTGGAGGCACTTGCCAAGCGTGTCAACGAATCCACTTCGGTATCGATCCTCGACGGCACCGACGTCGTCTACGTCGCGCGAGTTCCGGTCAGCCGAATCATGACCGTGTCCATCACCATCGGAACCCGATTCCCCGCGTATGCCACCTCGATGGGACGGGTCTTGCTCGCGGGACTCTCGGGCGACGATCTCGACGCCTACCTTGCGGATGCCGACCTCCGTCCGCTGACCGTTCGCACGATCTCGTCCAAAGATGTTTTACGCAAGGAGATCTCGCGTGTTCGCGCTGCAGGGTTCTGCGTCGTCGATTCGGAACTGGAACAGGGTCTGCGCTCGCTGGCCGCGCCGATACGCGATCACGACGGCACCGTTGTTGCGGCCGTGAACATTTCGACACAGTCGTCGCGATACACGGCGACCGAGGTACGCAAGAACCTGCTACCCGCTCTACTCGCCACCGCCGACGCGATACACGTCGACCTCACCCGACTCTAGAACTAGAAGGACAACCATGCCCGACGCCGTCATCTGCGAGCCCGTACGAACCCCTGTCGGACGCTTCGGTGGAGTGTTCAAAGACATTGCGCCGCAGGTTCTTGCCTCGACGCTGATCACCGAGATCGTCACACGAACCGGTATCTCCGGAGCCGATATCGACGACGTCATCCTCGGCCAATCCTCCCCCAATGGTGAGGCACCTGCCATCGGCCGGGTCGCCGCGCTGGACGCGGGGCTCGGCATCGACGTGCCCGGCATGCAGATCGACCGGCGGTGCGGGTCGGGACTGCAGGCAGTGATCCAAGCTTGCATGCAGGTTGCGACCGGTGCGAGCGACCTCGTTCTCGCCGGTGGCGTCGAGTCGATGAGTCAGGCCGAGTTCTATGCGACCGGTATGCGGTGGGGCGTCAAAGGTGACGGAGTTGCGCTGTCGGATCGACTGGCGCGAGCCCGCGTCACAGCCGGTGGCAAGGACTATCCGGTGCCTGGCGGCATGATCGAAACCGCCGAGAATCTGCGCGCCGAGTTCTCCATCTCCCGAGCCGACCAGGATGCGTACGCAGTCCAGTCGCACCAGCGTGCCGTCGCTGCCCAGACAGCCGGCCGTTTCGCCGACGAGATAGTGGGAGTACCTGTCCCCCAGCGTAAGTCCGGCACCGTTATCGTCGAGACAGACGAACACCCACGAGCCGATACGACCGTCGAATCCCTTGGCGGCCTCCGAGCGATACGGGCCAAGATCGATCCCGACTCCACGGTGACGGCAGGCAACGCAAGCGGACAGAACGACGGCGCAGCGATCTGCATCGTGACGACGCCCGAGCGTGCTCGACAGCTCGGTCTGCGGCCGTTGGCGACGCTGGCAAGTTGGGCGGTGGCGGGTGTACCGCCCAGGACCATGGGGATCGGTCCGGTGCCTGCGACCGCAAAGGCGTTGGCGCGCTTGGACTTGACGCTCGACGACATGGACGTCATCGAATTGAACGAGGCGTTCGCCGCGCAAACGCTTGCGGTGCTGCGGACGTGGGATCTGGCGCCGGACGATGCACGATTGAATCCGAACGGATCGGGCATCTCGCTGGGACATCCGGTCGGAGCGACCGGCGGCAGAATTCTGGCGACCCTGCTGCGCGAGATGGAACGTCGCGAGGCCCGCTACGGGCTGGAGACGATGTGCATCGGCGGTGGCCAGGGCCTCGCCGCGGTTTTCAGGGCGCTACGCGCCTCGTGAGTCCTTTTGGAGGGCCCAACCTCCTAAAGGACTCACGAGGCGAAGCCCAAATCGGCGCTCAAATCGGCAGCCGCACGCAGCACGATCGGCACAGCATGTTCGCGGAACTGCTCCGGTGTGTTGCGGGCCGTCGAGGTCGAGCACGCGATCACGCCGACGACCGTGCCACGCGCATCGCGCACCGGCGCCGCCACCGAGATGAGGCCCTTCTCCAGCTCTTCCGAGGTCAGTGCGTAACCCTGTTCGCGGACCCGAGCCAACTCCAATCGCAGCGCCTCGGGCGAGGTGATGGTGCCTTCGACAAGTTTCTCGAAACGAGAATTCGCGACCACATCGTCGACCGTCTCCGCCGACGCCCATGCGAGCAGGGCGCGGCCCATCGATGTGGCGTAGGCAGGCACCCTGGTGCCGACCGAGACGTTGATGCTCATGATTCGGCGCACAGGAACCCGAGCGGCGTACACGACGTCGACCCCGTCCAACACTCCGAGAGATGCTGACTCTTCGGTCTTTTCGGCAACTTCGAGCAGTCGCGGCATTGCGGACTCCAGCAGTGTGTTGGTCGCCGAATAGTGCTGGCCGATGCTCAGCACACGTGGCGTCAGCGACCACCGGGTTCCCGCACCCGTCACGTATCCCAGACGTTGCAGGGTCAGCAGTATGCGACGCACGGCAGGCCTGGACAGGTCCGTTGCCGACGCCAACTCAGCGAGCGTCGGATTCGGGCGATCCGCGTCGAACGCGAGCAGGACAGCGAATCCACGTTCGATGCTCTGGATGTAGTCGCGGTCGTTCTCGGGCAACTTCTCCGACGTCATTCACCCCTCCACACGGTTGACAATCCGTTGTGACAGCGCGCACAGTAGAGGTGTACGCATTGCGGTTAGCAAGTACGCATAGCGTACAACACAACACCTGACATCACAATCCTCACCGGCTCCGCCGACCTCCAGCCCAAGGAGACCCCGATGACCACCATCGAAACCCACACCGATACTGCAATGCCGAGCCCGACCGCTGCAGGATCCGGCAGTGCCGCGACCGACAAATTCAAGAACGAACGCGCAACCGCCGACACCTCTCCCGAGCGCCTCGCCGCGATCGCGAAGGACGCACTGAGCGCACTCCACAATGTCATCCTCGAGCACGGCGTCACCTATCCCGAGTACCGCGTGTTCAAGCAGTGGCTCATCGACGTCGGCGAAGGTGGCGAGTGGCCGTTGTTCCTCGACGTCTTCATCGAGCATGCCGTCGAAGAGGTCCTCGCTCGTAGTCGCAAGGGTACGAAGGGCAGTATCGAAGGTCCGTACTACGTGGCGAACGCGCCGATCCTTCCCTCGGTCTCGACGCTGCCGATGCGTGCAGAAGACCGCGAGATCACGCCCTTGGTCTTTGCCGGACAAGTCACCGACCTCGATGGCAACGGACTCGCCGGCGCGAGCCTCGAGCTGTGGCACGCCGACAACGACGGCTACTACTCCCACTTCGCCCCGCACCTCCCGGACTGGAACCTGCGCGGCACGATCATCACCGACGGAGACGGTCGCTACGAGATCACGACGATTCAGCCTGCGCCATACCAGATTCCGACCGACGGCCCGACCGGGCAGTTCATCGAGGCGCAGAACGGGCATCCGTGGCGTCCCGCCCACCTGCACCTCATCGTCTCGGCGCCGGGCAAGGAATCGGTGACCACCCAGCTCTACTTCGCAGGCGGCGAATGGCTCGACAGCGATGTCGCGTCGGCGACCAAGCCCGAATTGATCCTCGATCCCACCACGGGCGACGACGGCAAGAACCACGTGACCTACAACTTCGTGCTCGATCCTGCCTGAACGAAAACGCCCGTCACACAGAAGGATCGGTAGATGAACGACCTGACCATCGCCTCCGTCGAGACGACGATTCTCGACGTCCCACTCATCCGGCCGCACAAGTTCGCGACCACGTCCATGTCGGCGCAACCGCTGCTGCTCGTCGCGATCAGGACGTCGCGTGGAGTCATCGGCTACGGCGAAGGTGTCGTGCCCGGCGGCCCCTGGTGGGGTGGCGAGTCGGTCGAAACGATGCAGGCCCTCATCGAGCGTTACATGGTGCCGATACTGCTAGGCCGTAGGGTCGACGAGATCACGGGCGCGCTAGCCGACATCGATCGGGTTGTTGCCAATGCGCAATTCGCAAAGGCTGCAATCGATGTCGCCATGCACGATGCCTGGGCACGCAGCCTCGGAGTGCCCGTACACACGTTGCTCGGCGGCGCATTTCGGCACAGCATCGACGTCACGTGGGCACTCGGCGCCGCGCCTGCGGCCGAGATCGTCGAGGAAGCACAGGCGAAGCTGGACGCTCGGATGAACTTCAGTTTCAAACTCAAGATGGGCGCCCTCGATCCCGAGACCGATACCCGACGGATCATCGAGATTGCGCAGGCACTGCAGGGCAAGGCGGGCGTCCGCGTCGATATAAACGCTCGCTGGGATCGACTGACCGCATTGAAGTACCTGCCTCGCCTCGCGGCAGCAGGCGTCGAACTCGTCGAACAACCGACTCCAGGCGAGCAGCTCGAGGTTCTCGCCGAAATCAATGCGCTGCTTCCGATTCCGGTGATGGCCGACGAGAGCGTCCTGACGCCGCACGACGCGCTCGAGGTCGTCTGTCGTCGGGCTGCGGATGTCATCGCGATCAAGACGACGAAATGCGGAGGCCTCAAACGCAGCCGCGACGTCGTGGCGGTAGCGAAAGCCGCGGGCATCTCGTGCCACGGGGCTACCTCGATCGAGGGTCCGATCGGCACAGCGGCGTCGCTGCATTTCGCCTGCGCTGAGTCCGGAATCGACTTCGGATCCGAACTTTTCGGCCCGCTGCTGTTCGACGAGGAATTGCTGCAGGAGCCGCTTCGTTACGCCGAGGGACAACTTCATCTCCCCGAGGGACCCGGTCTCGGCGTCGAACTCAACCTCGACGCAGTGAAGACCTGGACACGAAACTAGCGAAGGCGACGACACACCATGGCACTCTTTTATGTCCGTATGGACGTCGACATTCCACTCGATCTCGACCCGACCGTTCGCACGGAAACCCTTGCGCGCGAGAAGGAATACTCACAAGAGCTGCAGCGCGCCGGCAAATGGGTACACATCTGGCGGGTCGTGGGTCAGTACTCGAACATCAGCATTTTCGATGTCGAGTCACCGGACGAGTTGCACGAGATCCTGTGGAACCTACCGCTGTTCGCGTACATGACGATGGAAGTATTGCCTCTGACGGGACATCCCAGCTCCATCGCGTAGGACTACTTGCCTTCCAGCCAGCGAACTTTCATGTCCATGTGGTTGCCGAGCCACTGTTGGAACTCCGCAGGCTCCGATAGCAGCGGCGGCGGTGGGGTCTCGCCCGGGAACAACAGTGTGCCGCCCTCCGGCTGCCCGACCCTGGTCGGTTCGGCTGCAGCGGGAACGGGCGCAGCCGGTGCCTCGACAACTGGCGGCGCTGCGGCCTGCACCTCCGGTCGTGGTGCCACCGCCGCAGGTGCAACGACCAGCGGAGCAACGACGGGTGCGACAACAGGATCGGGCACGACCGGTGCCGCGGCAGCCGCGACCACGGGAACCTCTAGCGGCGGCAATGCGGCAACGGCGGGGATCTGCGGTACCAGCGCTGCTATCGACGGCAGGTCCAGTGGCGGTACGACGGCAGGTCCGGCGGCTTGGGTTGCCGAGGCGAGCGTCGCATCGTCGACGAACGCACCTGTCAGCACAGTCCCGACAGCGCCGGCACCGATCGCTGCAATGGCCGCGGCCGCGAAGATATGTCCCCTGCTCCAGGTTTGGCGGCCTCGGACCACCGCGTGGTGGGTGACCATGAAGGGCATGGCGGTGCCAGCGCCGGCGGGTACGAGCCCCGAGGGAACCAATGTGGGCAATGCAAGGGAATGGCGCCCGATGGCCGGGCTTGCCTCGATGCTGTGACGGCCCATGTTCTTGACCTTCGTCCGGCCTCGCGAAGCGAGGCGTTCGGTTGATGAAACTGACAATACGGGACCCGAGACCGTTTCGTAAACTTTTCGTGATAGAAAAAAGACTCGACGGCCACGTGCCCGCAATCGTCCGCCGCGGCGACTCCAACCGTCAGGGTTTCCCTTTCGACTTTTCGTCGCGGGATCGAGCGGCGAGTATGCAGCCGACCCACTGCACTCACCACACGAAAGCCGATCAGTCGGACAACCGGTCGAGCCGACCGCGCCTCGCGCGGCTTTCGCACCCGTGACATTCGGGATTCGGGCGGAACGCTTGCGCTCGGGTCCGACTGGCCGATTGCCCCGTACGACGCCCGCGCGATCATGGCCGATGCGCAGCTGCGGCGACCCGCGGGCACACCCGATGTCGACCCGATCGGTCCTGCCCAGACACTCACGGCCCGAATGGCGTTGGAAGGCTATACAACTCACGCCGCCGCGGCCGCAGGCCAAGCCGCTGTCGCGGGCCGAATCGCCGTCGGGATGCACGCCGACCTGACCGCCTTTGCTGTCGATCCACTGACAGCCCCGCCCGACGAACTCGCCGATGCCCCTGTGCTGTTGACCGTTGTCGCGGGAGGGGTCGGGCACCGGACCGCTTGACGGTCGGATCCGCTGGCGGGGCACTATTGCGGGTAGGTGTTCACGACGACTGGAGGCTCTTCTGCCATGACCGATCAGCTCGTTCTGTGTGAGGTGGCCGGTGGCCTCGCTACGTTGACCTTGAACCGACCAGAGAAGTTGAACGCGCTGACCCCTGCGGTGTTCGAACAGCTCGCCAACCATCTGACGGCGTTGGAGCAAGACTCAGACGTGCGGTGCCTTGTCCTCACCGGAGCGGGTAGATCGTTCTGCGCAGGCCACGACCTGAGCGCGCTGTCGGATACCGACGACCCGGGCCATCTGAAGCGTGCGGCGGAAATCGTCGATCAGTTGGAGGCCTTTCCCCAGCCCACCATCGGCAAGATCCGCGGTCACTGCATGACGGGCGGGCTCGAGCTCGCCTTGGGATGCGACCTCATCGTCGCCGGTCAATCCGCCCAGTTCGCGGACACGCACGGTAAGTGGGGTCTCGCGCCGGTCTGGGGAATGTCGGTGCGTCTCCCGGAACGAGTCGGCCGCTCGAAGGCGAAGGAGCTCAGTTTCACGAGTCGCCGGATCGATGGCCGCTCAGCGGCGGACATCGGACTCGCGGACCATTGCGCGGCGGACGATCGGCTCGACGACGCGGTCGAAGAACTTGCCGCGCAGATCATCTCGAACTCGGCGGGCACGAACAGGATCTACAAATCGTTGTTCGCACACCATGCGACCACAAGCCGAGCGGACGCATTGCAGTTCGAACGCGAACTACCGTTCGGAATGCCCGAGGACTTCGGCGCACGAATCGGCGGAAGCAAGTAGTGCCGCCGTCCGCAGCGGAGCGAATCGTCTGGACTGTCGACACTCTCGCGATCCGGCCGACCGATCGGATTCTCGAGATCGGCTGTGGACACGGCGTCGCAGTATCGCTGGTGGCGGAGAAGCTGACCGACGGCACCATCGACGCCGTCGACCGCTCCGCGAAAATGATTGCGGCAACGCAGAATCGGAATGCGGCCGCGGTACAGGCCGGCATTGTGCGGGTGCACTGCAGTGAGCTCGCGGACACGAACTTCGGCGACACGGCGTTCGAGGTCGTCTTCGGCATCCACGTTCCCGTGTTCGTTCGAGGTGAGCCACAACGCGAGTTCGCGGTCCTCCGCAAGCATCTGGTTCCTGATGGACGCCTGTATCTGAGCTACCAACCGCTCGAACCTGCGACAACACCCGCTGTTGTAGATCGACTGTCGACGTCGATCAGAGACAACGGCTTTGTCGTCGAGGACGTCAAGATTGCCGACCTCAGCAGCGGACGTTCGCTGTGCGTCGTTGCGAAACAAAGTAAGGGCACGACAACCTGACAAAGAACTGGCCGCTCCGATGTCTCGGAACGGCCAGTAGGCGCTTCGCGCTCGAGCGCGGCTGAGGGGCCTATAGACCCTTCAACCGCGCACGGGCGGCGTAGCCGCAAGTCAGTCGACGGTGTCGTCTTCCTGTGCCTTCTTCGTTGCCTCGCGCATTTCGAGACCGTCGGAGATCAGATCGCCGACCTCACGCGCCACACCCTTCACCGCGTCGGTGACGATGCTGGCGATGTTGCCGACTCGGGTTGCGGTCGTCTCGGTCAGATCCTGAACCAAGTCTTTGTTGCTTTCGAATTTTCCAACCATGATCGCTTAACCCCTCAGGCTGCAGCTTGTTGACGTTGCACGATAACACTGGGCGCTGAATCCGACCGAACGAGCGAAGGCGGCAGTGCCAGCTTGAAGATCTTCGCCCAGACCGATCCGATCTGCTTGAAGAAGCCACCCTTGTTGTACGGCAGGCCGTACTTGTTGCACAGTGCCTCGACCTCGGGGGCCATCTGCGGGTACCGGTGCGCAGGTACGTCCGGGAACAGGTGGTGCTCGATCTGGTGCGAGAGGTTGCCCGACATGATGTGAAAGAGCTTGCCGCCCTCGATGTTCGCCGAACCGAGCATCTGACGCACGTACCACTCGCCTTGGCTCTCGTTCGCGGTCTCCTCCTCGGAGAACGTCTGCACGCCCGACGGGAAGTGGCCGCAGAAGATGATCGAGTAGGTCCAGAGGTTGCGGACGAGGTTGGCTGCGGCATTGCCGAGCAGCGTGCTGATGAACAGTGGGCCGGTGAGCGCTGGGAAGACGACGTAGTCCTTGAGGATCTGCCGTCCCGACTTGCGACCCATGCCCTTGAGCAGCGGCTTTATGTCTTTCCATTTGCGCTTGCCTTGGACGACGTTCTCGGCTTCGAGGTCGTGCAGCATGACGCCCCATTCGAAGAACACCATCAGCAGGAACGCCCACACCGGGTTGCCCAGGTAGTAGGGATTCCACTTCTGCTCTTTGTCCATACGCAGGATGCCGTAGCCGATGTCGCGGTCCATGCCGCGAATGTTGGTGTACGTGTGGTGCATGTAGTTGTGTGAATGCTTCCACTGATCCGCTGGGCAGACCGTGTCCCATTCGAATACCCGCGAGTTCAGACCGGGCTCACGCATCCAGTCGTACTGGCCGTGCATGACGTTGTGGCCGATCTCCATGTTGTCGAGAATTTTGGAGATGCCGAGCGCGCCGACGCCGGCGAGCCAGAACGGCGGCAGGAAGCCGAGGTACATCAGGCCGCGGCCTGCGATCTCGAAACCACGCTGCGCCTTGATGATTTTGTAGATGTATTCGCGATCTTCTTCACCGAGATCGGCGACGATGCGGGCACGGAGTGCGTCGAGTTCGCGGCCGATCTCGTCGACCTGATCGACGGTCAGTACGACCGGTCCGTCGGCTTTGTCGGGCTTGCTACCGCGGCGCGGCAGGCTGATTACGGACATTGCGTGTCCTCCTGAGTTTTGGGTGGCTGGCTGGTTCGGGGAATCAGATGTCGAGCGTGACGTCGCCGACTGCGGCGGAGATGCACAGCTGAATCGGTTGATCCGGGTCGCTGTCGGTCTCACCTGTCTTCAAGTTCTTGGTGCACCCTGATGTCTTGACTGCGGTGCAGGAGAAGCAGATCCCCATCCGGCAGCCGAATTCGGGGGTGAGGCCGGCGGCTTCGGCTTGCTCCAGCAGGCTGTTGCCCTTGTTGTCCGCGGTGACCCCGCTCGCAGCGAAGGCGATGGTGCCGGTGGCGTCCGCGTCGCCCGCGGCGATCGGAGCGGCGAACTCCTCGGTGAACAACTGTTCTGCGAGTCCGAGTTCGGCGTAGACCGACTGCACACCCTTCATCAGTCCGGGCGGACCGCACAGGTAGGTGTGTGCGTCGCGGTGCCACGGCGCCGCTGCGTCGAGGTGCTCGGTTCCGAAGAAACCGACCAGATCGGCGCCCTGCTCATCCGCGGTATAGGCCAGAACGAGCGAAACGTTGTCGTTCGCGGCCGCGATCGTTGCCAATTCCGCGCGGTAGGGAACGTCGGCTTGTTTGTCCGCGTAGTGCAGGAAGGTGATCGCGCCGGGGTAACCCTCGTCGACCAAGGTCCGCAGCATCGACAGCACCGGCGTGATGCCGCTACCGCCGCTGATGAGAAGTACGTTCTCGGGTCGGTCGGCGGGCAGTCGGAAGATTCCGCCGGCCTGCGAAAGGCTGACGACCAGGCCGGGCTCGGCGTTGGCATGCAGGTACTGCGACACCAGGCCTTCGGGATGGGCCTTGATGGTGAGTTCGATGTGGCCGTCGGTTCGGTACTCCGAGCACGCGGGCGAGTAGCACCTGGTGTGTCGAACTCCGTCGATGACGACGCCGATCTGGACGAACTGACCGGCTGCGAATCCTTCCCACTGCCAGGTCGGGCGGAGGGTCAGCGTCACGGTGTCGTTGGTCTGTCGGACTACGTCGGTCACTTCCGCACGCAAGTCACGCACCGAAGCCATCGGATTGACGAGCTCCAGGTAGCGGTCCAGTTCGTGCGGTGTCGCCATCGTCTCGACGAGGGAAAGCAATCGCTTTCCGGTCAGGATTCGGTTACGAAGGCGCTTTCTCGGCAAGGTAGAAGTCATGGGCTGGCTCCTCGAGTTTTCAGTGCACGTACGTGCACTGAACTAGTGTCGCACCTCGATAGGTAGGGCTGTCAACAGGAACTTTCGTGATCCGAGTTACACATACTCTCCGAGGACAAATGTGCACGGTTGTACGCTCTATGCCATGACTGAGGTGCAATCCCGGGCCGAACGTAAAGAGCAGACGCGCCGCGCGCTGCTGGACGGCACACTCGAAGTGGCAGGCGACCGCGGTTTCGCGAACGTCAGCCTGCGTGAAATCGCCCGTTCTGCCGGCATCGTTCCGACTGCCTTCTATCGCCATTTCACGTCGATGGACGAACTCGGCCTCGCACTCGTCGACGACGGCATGCGTGCGCTACGGGTTGCGCTACGGGAAACCAGACATCTGTCCGCGATGGCGAACGCGCGACTGTCCCTCGAGATCCTGGCAAGACATGTCGACGCCAATCGCAATCTTTTCGGATTTCTCTACCGCGAACGCTTCGGCGGCTCGACGGTCGTGGGCCACGCGATCGAGGCGGAACTCGGGCTGATCGGCCGCGAACTCACTGTCGACCTGGCTCGCACACCCGGCATGACAGAGTGGCGGACCGACGACCTCGAAATGGTGTCGGACCTTCTCGTCAACTCCACGATGCAGGCGATGGGCGCATTCGTCGACGCTCGCAAGCCGGGCAACCGTTCCGAGAACGAGATCATCACACGCACGGAGAAGCAACTGAGGCTGATCGTGCTCGGTATCGCCGCCTGGCGTCCGAAGTCGGACTGACCTACTTCGTCTCCAGCGACTTCTCAGGAGGACGGACTCGCCACAACGCCGCGAGACCGACTCCGAGAACGACGAGGATGCCGAGGATCCCGGCACGGTCGTTGCTGAAGAGGAACGCGAAGAGACCGAACAGCGCGGGCGCAAGGAACGACGCGGCCCTACCGGTCGTCGCATACAGACCGAACAGCTGACCTTCCCGTCCGGGCGGTGTGATCCTCGCGAGAAACGTTCGCGACGACGATTGAGCGGGTCCGACGAACAGGCACAGCAACAGACCGAACACCCAGAACAGCAGCGGACCGGAAACGAAAACCAGCACAACCCCGACGAACAGCATCGAAATCAGCGAGACCGTGATCACGCGTTTCGGTCCGATCCGGTCGTCGAATCGACCGGCGACGAGAGCGCCTAGCGCAGCGACCACGTTCGCGGCAACGCCGAACAGCAGCACGTCCGCACTGGCGATGCCGTACACGTTCACGGCAAGCACCGCCCCGAAGGTGAACACCCCCGCGAGACCGTCGCGAAACAGCGCGCTCGCGATCAGGAACTCGACGGTCCGGCGGTCGACCGACCACAGTTCGCGGACGTCGCGCCACAGCACTTTGTAGGACCCGATGAAGCCGACCTTCGCAGCGCCGGGGTCGGCGTCGGTCTGCGGTACTTCCGGAACGGCGATCAGCACCGGGATCGCCGAGATCGCGAACCACGCGGCCGCGAGCAGCGCGACGACTCGGATGTTGAGGCCGCCGTCGGTGCTGATGCCGAACAGTCCGCGGGTGTCGCCGTCGCCGGCTATGAAGCCGAAGTAGCAGATCAGCAACAGCACGATGCCGCCGAAATAGCCCATCGCCCAACCGAATCCAGAGACTCGTCCGATCGTTTCCGGCGTCGAGACCTGACGCATCATCGCGTTGTACGGCACTTCGGCGACTGCAAAGAGCACCGTACCGATGCCTAGCAGCGCCAATCCGAGCCATAGGTAGCCGGGGGAATCGACGACGAAGTACATGGCCGCCATCGCGACGACGGTGGCAGCGGTGAGCAGACCGAGCGCGCGTTTACGTTTCGCGGTCGCGTCGAATCGTTGCCCGCTGACCGGTGCGAGCACGGCGACGAAGAATCCCGCGATACCGAGCGACCAGCCGAGCCACGTACTCGCCGAGATCGAACCGCCGAGATTGTCGCCGACCGCATCGGTGAGATAAACGGAGAAGACGAACGTCAGGATGACGGCGTTGAAGGCCGACGAGCCCCAATCCCAGATGCCCCACGACACGATCTGGCGCCGGGTTGCGGCTGCGCCGATGCCCGCGGGCAATGTGCTCATGCCACGGGAGCGTAGTTGGACTGGACGCTTGCGAGCGTCGTACTACGGTACGACGCGCTCGCAGCACTTAGTGTGCACTTAGTTGCATAGGCACCTAGTTGCATATAAATTTCTCGCCATGGCCCTCGAGCACGCGATTCTGGTGGCGTTGACGGAGCATTCCGGCTCCGGCTACGAACTCGCGCGCCGATTCGACAAGTCGATCGGCTATTTCTGGAGCGCAACCCACCAGCAGATCTACCGCGTCCTCAAGCGAATGGACGAGGCAGGCTGGGTCGACGGTGAGGCAGTCGCACAAGACGGTCGCCCCGACAAGAAGGTCTACCGCGTGAGCGAATCGGGCCGCGCCGAACTGTCGCGCTGGATCGCGGAACCCGCCGAGATCGGGGTCCTACGAGGCGAGCTTGCCGTGAAGATCCGCGGCGCAGCCCACGGCGACATCGAAGCACTCTGCACCGAAGTCGCCCGCCATCGCGACACCCACGCCGAGCGACTCGACCTCTACCGCCTGATGGAGAAACACGATTTTTCGGCACCGGAGCAGCTCTCCGGAACCGAATTGCACCAATACCTCGTGCTACGCGGAGGCATTCGCGTCGAAGAGGGATTCACCCAGTGGTGCGACGAAGTACTGAATGCACTCGGCAACAGCCAAGGAAGGCCGACCCAACGATGACCACGTACCCCAATCTCCTCGAACCTCTCGACCTCGGATTCACGTCGCTGAAGAACCGCGTCGTGATGGGCTCGATCCACACCGGTCTCGAAGACCGCGCGTGGGACACCAAGCGACTGGCCGAGTACTTCGCCGAGCGCGCTCGCGGCGGTGTCGGCCTCATCATCACCGGCGGCTACGCCCCCAACCGTGCTGGCTGGCTATTGCCCCTCGGGGCGAAGATTACGAACAAAAACGACGCCTACCGGCACCGCGTCATCACCAAAGCCGTCCACGACGCCGGCGGCAAGATCGCACTCCAGATCCTGCATGCGGGTCGCTACGCCTACCACCCGCTGAGTGTGTCGTCGTCGGCCATCAAAGCGCCGATCAATCCGTTCAAGCCGCGCGCGCTGTCCAGCAAGGGCGTCGAGTCCACCATCGACGACTACGCGAACTGCGCCAAGCTTGCCCAGATCGCAGGTTACGACGGCGTCGAGATCATGGGTGGTGAAGGCTATTTCATCAACCAGTTCCTCGCCGAACGGGTGAACAAGCGCAAGGACAAGTGGGGTGGCTCGTCGGAGAATCGGCGTCGCATCGCTGTCGAGATCGTGCGCCGCATGCGCAAGGCCGTCGGCCCCGACTTCATCATCGTCTTCCGCCTATCCGTGGCCGATCTCGTCGAAGGCGGCCAGACCTGGGACGAAATCACCACGCTGGCAAAGGAAATCGAGAAGGCCGGCGTCACGATCATCAACACCGACATCGGCTGGCACGAGGCCCGGGTGCCGACCATCGTCACCTCGGTCCCCCGCGCAGCGTTCGTCGACATCACCGCGAAGCTGAAGAAGCACGTCTCGATTCCGGTATGCGCGTCCAACCGCATCAACATGCCCGAGACAGCGGAAGAGATTCTGACGCGCGGTGATTCGGACCTCATCTCGATGGCCCGTCCACTGCTCGCCGACCCCCATTGGGTCAACAAGGCCGCAGCCGATCGCGCCGACGAGATCAACACCTGCATCGCCTGCAACCAGGCCTGCCTCGATCACGCTTTCGTGCACAAGACCGTCTCCTGCCTGCTCAATCCCCAGGCCGGTCACGAGACCGAACTGAAGTTGCTGCCGACGCGCCGGACCAAGAAGGTCGCGGTCGTCGGGGCAGGGCCCGCTGGTTTGTCGGCGGCTGTGAACCTCGCCGACCGCGGACACGTCGTGCACCTCTACGAGGCGGACGACAAGATCGGCGGCCAGTTCGACATCGCGCGCCGCATCCCGGGCAAAGAAGAGTTCGCCGAGACGATTCGGTACTACACCCGTCGCCTCGAGGTCACCGGTGTGACCGTGCACCTCAACACTCGCGTCACAGTGCAGCAGCTGATCGACGCCAAGTACGACGAGGTTGTCCTCGCCACTGGCGTGAAGCCGCGCATCCCGAAGATCCCCGGCATCGACCACCCGATGGTGCTGTCCTACGCCGAACTGGTCCGCGAAGAAAAGCCGGTCGGCAAGAAGGTCGCCGTGATCGGTGCTGGTGGCATCGGGTTCGACGTCAGCGAATTCCTGACGGTCGAGGGCTCCCCCAGCCTCAAGCTCGACGACTGGAAGGAAGAGTGGGGTGTCGGCAATCCAGAAGATTTTGCCGGCGCGCTCACGACGCCCAAGCCGTCGCCGTCGCCACGTGCGGTCACGTTGCTGCAGCGTAAGAACGGTCAGCTCGGCAAAGGCCTCGGCAAGACATCCGGCTGGGTCCACCGCGCGGCGATCAAGGCGAAGGGCGTCGAGCAGATCGGCGGCGTCAACTACGAACTGATCGATGACTTGGGTCTGCACATCAGCTTCGGTGAGAAGCGTGAGCGGCGTCGCATCATCGAGGTCGACAACGTGGTCATCTGCGCTGGTCAGGAGTCGGTCCGAGACCTGCTCGACGATCTGCAGAATGCCAAGGTCAGCACGCACATCATCGGAGGAGCCGACCTGGCCGCCGAGCTCGATGCCAAGCGTGCGATCGATCAGGGCACGCGCCTGGCCGCAAAACTGTAGGGGCCTCCGGCCCTCGTGCGTCCTTTCGGAGGGCCCGCCCTCCGAAAGGACGCACGACCGATACGCTGCGCGGATGAGTTTGCCTACCCCAACAGCGGACAGCCGGGCCGTTGTCACCGGCGCATCGTCGGGCATCGGCGACGCCCTCGCCCGTGAATTGGCCGCCCGCGGCTATTCCCTCATCGTCGTTGCGCGACGAGGTGAGTTGCTCGAGGCTCTCGCCGCCGAGCTACGGTCCGCGCACAAGGTCGAGGTCGAGGTCCGGGCGATCGACCTGTCCGATCGGGACGCCCGTTCGGCGCTGTCGGCGGAGCTCGCCGAGCGAGATATCTCGATCCTCTGCAACAACGCAGGCATTGCGACCTTCGGTCCCGTCGCCAGCCTCGACCCCACCTACGAACGGGCCCAGGTCGAACTGAATGCCGTTGCCGTGCACGACCTCACACTCGCTGTCCTCCCCGGAATGTTGAGTCGTGGATCGGGCGGAATTCTCACGACCGGCTCGGCCGCGGGCAACATGCCGATCCCGAACAACGCCACCTACGCGGCGACGAAAGCTTTCGCCAACACCTTCACCGAGTCGCTGCGCAGCGAACTCAAAGGCACAGGCGTCAACGTCACGCTGCTCGCCCCCGGACCCGTTCGCACCGAGATCCCCGATCCTGCGGAAGCGTCGATCGTCGACAAGGTTGTTCCCGGGTTCCTCTGGACCTCCAGCGAGTCGGCGGCCCGAGTCTCGCTGGATGCATTGGCGCGCAACAAGATGCGAGTCGTGCCGGGCATCCTCAGCAAGAGCATGTCGGTCGCGGGCCAGTACAGCCCGCGCGCCATCGTCGCGCCGATCGTGGGCAATTTCTACAAGAAGCTCGGCGGCTGAGCAGCGTCAAAACTTCGTCAAACGCCGCCGGTCCGGCGTCAAGACGTCGTCAAGATCTGGTTCGGAGGTTCGATCCGGGCGTAGTCCTGTAAGCGCACCTGCCCGCGTTCTGCGAGCGGACCCGCCCAAGGAGACCCGGTGACCCTGCTCGATCTGTTCCCCTCGATGCATTCGGCGATGTCGCCTCGACTCGACCACGCGGTCTGGCCGACCGAAACGCACTACGATTCGTCGGGCCGCATCACTGTGGGAAGAGTTGCGCTGCAAGACATTGCAGATCAATTCGGCACCCCGACCCACGTGATCGACGAAGACGACGTCCGACACCGTTGCCGTGCCTATCGCAAGACCTTCCCGGAAGCCGACATCGCCTACGCCGCAGCGGCTTTGCCCATTCGCGCGATCGTGCGGTGGGTAACCGAGGAAGGCTTGTCCATCGGGATCGGATCCACGAGCGAACTCGCGATTGCGTTGTCTGCCGGCGTCGATCCGAAGCGGATCATCCTGCACTGCAATGCGATGACGGCGGACGAAGCACAATCAGCAGCTGCCATCGGCGTCGGCAGAATAGTCGTCGACTCCCCCGCCTGTATCGCCCATGTCTCTGCGGCGACGCGCAACCCGCAGCACGTGCTGATTCACGTTCAGCCCGAACCGCGACACAGCAACGAATCGGACGACGCCACCCGCGCCGCCGTTCGCCAATCCAACCTGAATCTTGTTGGGCTGCATTGCCACCTGGGCTCGCATCCGTCCGACACCGAATCGATCGCTTCGGCAATCCACGAGCTGGTCGCACAGCTCGATATGGTGCGCCACGATTACGGGACCATTCTCACCGAACTTGTCCTGGGTGGTGACCACGCCGTGCCTCGCACGCCGAATGGTACCGCCGTGCATCTTCCGGACTTGGCGGTCACGATCGACGACGCACTCGACAGCGCCTGTGCCACCTATCGCTTTCCGCGGCCGACGATCACGCTCGAACCGGGCAGGTCGATCGTCGCGCGCGCAGGGGTCACTCTGCACCGGGTCGTCTCGGTCGTCGGGGTCGGCGACGATCGCACAGTCGTTGCTGTGGAGGGCGGACGGAACACCGATCCGTCGACCTCCGAGGCCACCGTTGCCCTGGCCAACCGGCACCCGACCGGACCTGTCATCACCGCAACGCTCGTCGGGCGTCGCGACGAACCGCAGCAGGGCGTCGCCGTCACGTTGCCTGCCGACGTGCACCCCGGCGACGTCCTGGCCGTCGCGGGCACGGGCGCTCTTCGAAACGGTTTCACGACAACAACGTGCGTAGGTCGGCCGCCCATCGTCGCGGTGCAGCGCGGGCGAGCAACCCAACTCGTCCGCCGCGAGACCATCGCCGACCTGATGGCTCGCGACGCGGACTGACCTACCGCCTGCGACGGGTTCCGAAGATGCTGCGGCTGATCTCTCGACCCGCAGCCGATGCTGCCGACCGCAGAAAGCTCTTGACCGCAGGGTTTTTCATGATCTTCTCGGCCGCGGTCGGTTCGTTGTCCTCGCGCGCGGGGGGTGGCGGCGGGGCGTCCTGAATTTCAGGCGTCGCCGCGATCTTCGCGCTGAGCTTCTCGTAGGCCGACTCTCGGTCGATCGTCTGGCCGTACTTGCCCTGCAATGGGCTCGATGCCGCCGCCGCCTTGATCGCGTCCGCACCGATGGTGTCCATCAACGAACGCGGTGGCCGCAGGCGAGTCCACGCAACAGGTGTCGGCGCGCCGCGCTCGGACAGCACCGTCACGACGGCCTCACCGATTCCCAAGGACGTCAACGCCTTTTCGAGGTCGTAGACATCGGTCTTCGGATACGTGCGGACTGTCTTGTTGAGCGCCTTCTGGTCGTCCGGCGTGAACGCGCGCAACGCGTGCTGGATGCGGGCGCCGAGCTGACTGAGAACCGCGTTCGGGATGTCCGTCGGCAACTGCGTGCAGAAGAAGACGCCGACGCCCTTGGAACGGATCAGTTTGACGGTCTGCTCGACCTGGTCGACGAACGCCTTCGACGCGTCGTTGAACAGCAGGTGCGCCTCGTCGAAGATGAAGACCAACTTCGGCTTGTCGACGTCGCCGACCTCGGGCAACGTCTGGAACAGGTCCGCGAGCACCCACATCAGGAACGTCGAGAACATCGCGGGACGCGCTGCCTGGGCGCCGAGTTCGAACAGCGTGATGATGCCGTTGCCGCCGACCGACCGCAGTAGGTCCTCGGTTTCGAGTTCGGGCTCGCCGAAGAAGGTGTCGCCACCGTCGGCTTCGAGGTTGACCAGGGCACGCAGGATGACGCCCGCGGTCGCCGAGGAGACACCGCCGATGCCTTTGAGGTCCGCTTTGCCTTCGTCGCTCGTGAGGTGCTGGATGACCGACCGCAGGTCTTTCAGGTCGAGCAGCGCAAGCCCCTGGGTGTCGGCCCAGTGGAAGATCAGACCGAGGGTGGATTCCTGGGTTTCGTTGAGCCCCAACACCTTGCTCAGCAGAATCGGACCGAACGAGGTGATGGTCGCGCGGATGGGGACACCGATGCCGCCGGTGCCGAGGGAGACGAACTCGGTCGGGAAGCCGGCTGCAGCCCAATCGGTCGCACCGGTTTCCGTCGCGCGCGTCTTGATCTTGTCGTTGTCCTCCCCTGGCCGCGACAGACCGGACAGGTCGCCCTTGATATCGGCGAGCACCACGGGCACGCCAGCGCGCGACAACTGCTCGGCGATACCCTGGAGAGTCTTGGTCTTGCCCGTTCCTGTCGCGCCGGCGACGAGGCCGTGCCGGTTCACCGTTGCCAGCGGAATGCGCACTCGCGCTTCGGGATCGATCTGGCCGTCGACGATAATCGCACCGAGCTCGAGTGCAGCGCCCTCCGACGCGTAGCCCGCGGCAATCGCTTTCGCCTTCTCGGAACCGCCGCTGGCGGGCGCGGCTGCGGGGGCCTGCTGCTGCTCGGCAGCTTCTTTCTCAGCTGCCTCCAGTGCAGCGGCAGCGTCGGCCGCCGCCTTGCGCGCGGCGGCCAACTTCTCGTCCGGACTCGTCATGGGGAGTACCTTAGCGGCCACACCAGCGACGTGACGGCTATCCCGTCCGCTCGCCGATTCGAGGGAACGGGTCGAGCGAGAACACCACTTCGACGCTGACATCGAAATAGCGTGCGATCTGCAGCGCGAGCTGCAAGCTCGGCGAATATTCGCCGCGTTCGAGGTAGCCGATCGTCTGATAGTGCACGTCGAGCGCCTCGGCGAGGTCACGCCGCGAGATGCCACGTTCGGTTCGCAGCATCGCAATTCGGTTGTAGATGGAGTCGCTCATCGCACCCTCACTGGACCCTCTGCAGAACTTTCAACCGGCGCGCGGCCAGGTTTGCGCCTGATTCGCGGCGCGCCATGCGGCGCAACAGTATCGGAGCGAGGATCAACCCGATCACCGTCCACACACCAAGCACTCCGATCATCTCGAGGTGGCGCCAACTGCCACCGATTTCGACAGCTGCCATCGAGTCGGGCAACAGTGCCGACCGCATGCCGAGCCCGATCCAATACGTCGGCAAGATTTGCCCGATGGCCTGCAACCAGCCTGGTAGTGCCGTTATGGGATAGAAGATCCCCGAGATGGCAATCGTCGCGAGTACCGGCATTGCGATCAGGTCGATCTTCTTGGGGTCGTCGCCGAGTGAGCCGATGACGGCACCGATCGGCAGGGTTGCGAGCATTCCGAATACGAAGACCGCTGCCAGCGTTACCCACGCGGTTGCGCCCGCTTCGAAACCGTCGAACAAGATCAGGCCGGGTACGACGACGAGCACAACCGTGACGGCCGCGGATCCCGTTATGAACAACGACTTTCCGACCAGGTAGCCGGCAATGCCGTTCGGAGTGGCTCTTGCTCGCAGCAGGGTGCCGTCGTCCCTGTCGAGGTGCAGCCACATTGCAGCCGTGCTGATACCACTGAACACGATGGACATGCCCAGGATGCTCGGCAATGCCAACATCTGCAGTGCTGCGCCACTGTCACGGATCGTCGCATCGCCCATCACTACCAACGCCGCAATCGACACGATCGGGATGAAGAGGTAGTACGTGATGTCCTGCGCGTTGGTGAAGCTGTTTCGAAGATCCACCCAGCCGCCCTCGATGCCTGCCCGTACCGCTGCGGTCCGCGTGCTTGTCATCACTGGACCCGCTGCATGATGCGCTGACGACGTTCCGCCAGGTTCGAGCCGGATTCTCGACGCGCCATCCGTCGCATCACCACCGGCGCCAGCACGAAGCCGATGACCGCCCAGAGGCCAAGCATCCCAACCATTTCCAGGGTTCTCCACGATTCACCGATCTCGACGCTCGCCATCGCGTCCGGCAGCAAAACAGACCGCATGCCGAGACCGACCCAATACATCGGCAGCAACTGACCGATTATCTGCAGCCAGCCGGGTAGCGAGGTGATCGGATAGAAGATTCCGGAGACACCGACCATCGCCATGATCGGCAGGAACAGAAGTCCCATGTTGGCCGGATTGTTTCCGAGCGATCCGATGATCGCGCCGATGGGAAGTGTTGCCACGAAGCCGATCACGATGATCCCAACGAGCCCGATCCATGCCGCTGCATTGTTGATGTCGAGACCGTCGAAGATCAGCAGACCTGGCACGAACAACACCGCGACCGATACCAGCGTCACCCCGGCGAGGTAGACGACAACGCCGACCAAGTACCCGATAATGCCGTGTGGCAACGCTTTTGCCCGGAGCAGGGTGCCGTCCTCACGCCCGACGACGAGCGTTGCTGCAGCGCCCATCAGACCGCTGAACACCACACTCATGCCGAGCACACTCGGGAGCGTCAGCAAGGCAAGCGAATACGTCGTTCCCGGTGCGTCGGAGTTCCGCATCAAGATCATCACGATCAGCGAGATAATTGGAAAGATAAGGTAATTGGAGATGTCCTGGCCGTTGGTGAAGGTTTGCTTGAACTCGATCCAGCCTCTGCACAAGCCTGCCCGAACTGCGTTGACGCGCGAGTTCACAGCCGATCCTCCTGCACCGGATCACCGAATACCTGAATCACGTTGTCGTCGGCGTCGTCTCGTCCGGTCTCCACTGCATGCACCAACTTCATGTAGGTATCTTCGAGACTTGCTCTTCGCACTTCGAGGTCGGTCACGGCGCTGCCATTCTCGGCGAGCAGTTCGCGGACGAACTTCGTTGCGTCCGTTGTCGAATGGACGAATCGCTCCGGTCCGAGCCGCCATTTCACCTCGGCTTCGGTCGATACCCGACGCGAGAGTTCGTCTGCCGACCCGTCGGCGATGATGCGGCCGCCTGCGAGCACGAGGATCCGATCCGCCAGTTTCTCCGCCTCGTCGAGGTCGTGCGTCGTGAGCAGAATCGTTGTACTCGAGTCCGAGAGATGGTGGATAAGGTCGTGGAATTCGCGACGCGCTTCGGGATCGAATCCGGCAGTTGGTTCGTCGAGGAAGAGCACCTCGGGTCGCCCGACGATACCGATCGCAACGTCCATCCTGCGGCGCTGACCGCCCGACAGGTCCTTGAGCTTCTTGTTTGCATGTTCGGTGAGCCCGACGGCGTCGATCAGCGCATCGGTGTCCCACGGCCTGGTCACCTCGCCCGAATCGTAGGGGGCGTAGAAGCGGCCGAAATGGTCCAGTAGTTCCCGCGCGCGCCACTTCCCGTGATCGCGCCAGGACTGGAGTACGACGCCGATCCGCGCGCGCCACCCCTCGTCGCCGCGCGCGGGATCGACGCCGAGCACCGACACGTCGCCGGCCGACCGCATCCGAAATCCTTCGAGGACCTCGATGGTTGTGGTCTTGCCTGCGCCGTTCGGGCCGAGCAGCACAAGGACTTCGCCACGACAAGCAGTGAAGTTCACCCCCTGCAGCACATCGGTAGCGCCGTAGCGCATTCGCAGGTCACGAACGTCGAGCACCAGATCTCGCTCCCCGCGAGATGCCGACGACGCCGCGATGAAGGTCGCATTCGGAAGAGTCACGGACATTCCCCAATCTGTCTCATGTTCACCGCGAAATGTAGCACTCCTAGTACATTTGACACAAGGTGTCGGTCGCGTCGCGGATGCATCGCCCGCGGACTCGCCGACGGCGCCGCGCCAATGACTACTGTGGTCCCGTGCAAGACAAACTCGTATGGATCGACTGCGAAATGACCGGTCTGCGACTCGAGAGCGACAAGCTCATCGAGGTGGCCGCGCTGGTGACAGACAGCGATCTCAATATCCTCGGCGACGGCATCGATATCGTCATTCACGCCGACGACGCGGCGCTTGCGGACATGCCGGACGTCGTCGTTGCGATGCACGAACATTCCGGCCTCACCGAAGAGGTACGCAGGTCGACGGTGACCATGGCTGAAGCCGAGAAGCAGATTCTCGACTACATCCGCACGTTCGTCCCCGTCGCGGGAACCGTCCCGCTATGCGGCAACTCGATCGCCACCGATCGCGGTTTCATCGCACGAGACATGCCGGAACTCGACGCCTACCTGCACTACCGCATGATCGACGTCAGCTCGATCAAAGAACTGTGCCGCCGCTGGTACCCGAGGATCTACTTCGGTCAGCCGGAAAAGGGCCTCGCTCACCGCGCACTTGCGGACATCAAAGAGTCGATTCGCGAGCTCGAGTACTACCGCCGCACCGCATTCGTCGCCGAGCCAGGACCGTCGACCAGCGAGATCTCCGCGATCACCAGCGCACTCGGCGCACGTAGCGCCGAGGCCCGTTAACCGATTGGCGAGTTGCGCACCGGACACGCTAGTATCGACGACGGCACTTGGCGGGCAGTAGCTCATCCCGTGCCACATGGTGGGTGTAGTTCAGCTGGTAGAGCGTCAGGTTGTGATCCTGAATGTCGCGGGTTCGAGTCCCGTCACTCACCCCATAGAGAAGGCCCCTGATCCGTAGATCAGGGGCCTTTCTCGTGCTTGCTGGTAAAGCGACGAGCAGGCTGTTACTGCGGGACCCTCTCGGGCGATGTCGCAGTAACAGCCTGCTCGTGACGGGGTTTTTCGACCTACTGCTGGTTCGCGTTGCCAGCCTTCCAGGTGGACCACGGGATGTTCCAGTCACCGAGACCGTCAGTGCCGGAAAGTGTTCCACCAGCGGTGTTCTTGACGATCGCGATGTCGCCACGCTTGGTGTTGTTGAACACCCACAACGCATTCGAGGGGCTGAGGTTCAAGCAGCCGTGGCTCACGTTCGAGTAACCCTGCTGTCCGACCGACCACGGCGCCGAGTGGAAGAAGATGCCGCTGTAGGACATCCGGGTGGCCCAATCGACGGGCGTCTTGTAGCCGTCGGGCGAGGTGTTCGGCACGCCGTAGGTGGCCGAATCCATGACGATCTTCGCGTGCCGTTCGGCGACGATGTAGGTACCGTTCGGCGTCTCGTCGCCCGCCTTGCCCATCGACGTCGGCATGGTCATGACAACCTCACCGTTGCGGGTGACCGTAACCTGCTTCGTGTTGTCGTCGGCGGTCAGAATCACCGCGTCGCCGATCGAATAGTCCACGGACACATCTTCCGAGCCGAAGAGACCGCCCCCGAGGTCCTTGCCGTACACCTCGACCTTCACGCTCACCTTGGTGTTCGGTGCCCAATAGTTCTCGGGCCGCCAGCGGACCTCGCTGCCACTCACCCAGTAGAACGCGCCCTCGACGGGCGGATCGGTGACGACCTTGATCGCGTTCTCCGCAGCCTTCCGATCGGAAATGACCTCGTCGAAGTGCACGCCGACCGGCTGGCCGATCCCGACGACGTCACCGTCACCGGTCAATAGATACGGCTTCGTCAGATTCTCGGGAACGCTTGTGGTGAAGTTCAGCTCGGTGGCGGTCCGGCCGCCGAGTCCGTATGCCGACGCAACCAGGCGGTATTGGCGGTTGTAGCCGAGCGGCTCTGTGCTCTGCCACGACAGACCGTCCGGAGATATCGCCCCTGCGACCAGGGTGTTGTCGGGTGTGAAGAGCTCGACCTTGCCGAGTTTGCCGTCCGCAACGGTCGCGGTGACGGGAATGCTCGGCGAAACACCGACCTCACCATCCTTGACGACGGTCGTGAGCTTGGGCTTGATCAGCTCCGAAAGCGGGTTCGACTCGATCGGAACCATCGGCGCATCGCTCTTGTCGGACGTACTGCAACCGACGAGCATTGCGCCTACACCTGCTGCCGCCAATGAAAGAACGACCATTGCGCGACCCGACCGCGCCCCGGACCGGCGTTTACTGCCGCGTTGTACCTTCATGTGAAACCACCTCAGGTTCTCGATAGAACGAACACGTTCCTAGCCGACAATCGGCGAGCCCAACATCCCCGGGGTTACCCGCGTCGAGAGCGTGTGCTAACCCATTCTGCCAGTCAGCACCGTCGTGATCCAACCTGACGACGGCCCGTCGCGATAGGAGTTCAATCACTTAAATCGGACATTGCCTGGTGATCGTTAACGTGACGTCTCACACTGCTGCCAGCGCGTGAACTTACCGATTTCACTTCCGCGCCTCTCCCCTGTTATCGTCTCTTCCGCACCAAAACAACAAGTTCCGGCGCCATTAGCTCAATTGGCAGAGCAGCTGACTCTTAATCAGCGGGTTCGGGGTTCAAGTCCCTGATGGCGCACCCACGAAGTAGCACGACCTGCGGAAACGCAAAAATAAACCGGTCAAAACGGACACGCTGGCTCCACGAAAACGAAGTCACCCTGCGTTTACCCTTCGGATTCACAACCGAACAGGCACCAACCTGCACCAACGTGGACCAGTCGCAAGACACACCCGACCGTTCACAGCACTAACGTTCGAACGCCCCCGGCGATTACACTTCCGCCAATCAAACCGCCACAGGGGGCACCCATGAACCGCGTCACAGTAGCCGCAACCACACTCCTCGCAGGACTCACACTTACTGCCTGCGCACCTAGCAGCAGCGACCCTCAACCCGTCGCACAACCAGACACCACGTCCTCCACAACAACCCCGCCGCCAACCACAACGGCAGCCAAACCGGCTACCTCCAAGCGCGGCGCGATCATCAAACAAGTCGGCGAAGAAGGCGGCACCTGGACAAGCGAAGATGGCCCCAAAGCCTATTCGTTCGTGCTCAACTCAATGGAACTCATCACCGACTGCAAGGACTCCGACACCCCGTTGCTCAAGATGTCGTTCACCGTCGAGACTGGCCCCGCAGTCAAAGAGAGCCAAATCTTCAACGGGTTCAACTTCTACACCGTCGACGAAAAAGGACGCATAGACGACGACGTGTACGCATGGACAGTTAGCTCGTGCGTCTCCGACGCGTCCGGTGCCATCGACGCCCCCCTGCCGAACTCCACATACGAACCAGTCATCGTCGTAGAAGCAACCAGCCCAACCGGCATAGTCGGATACCGCCCACACTCGTCAGGCCCCGAAGCTGTCTCATGGGAATGGAACTACCCGGCCTGATCCGTTTCGGCGGCTTCTTCGATTCGTTGCAGCAGTTTCGCGGAGACGGCCAGCTTGGCGTGCGTCGCAGACTTCGCCCGCTCAACGATCCCTGATCCGTGATGGATACCGACGTACTGCCCGTCCGCCCCCTGCTCGACGGTGATGTCGTCGGGGTCGAAGAAGTCTTCCGGGGTGGCGAGCGGCCACGACCCGTCTTCGTTGCGTTCGATGAAGGTGCCCATGTCGTGTGGGTTGTTCGCACCGACACCAGGGGTCGGTACCCACTTCTTTTTGACGAGGTGTTCGTTGACGCGGACACCGAAGTCGTCGTAAAGGGCGTCGACAAGCCGGCGCGCTTGGGCGATCTGGATGCGGTCGGGCTTCATCTTCACAACAGGAGTGGGCGACCACTCCGGTAGGTGAACCACTTCCAGCAGTTCGAACAGGGCACGTTTCTCGTCGGACATTTCAGTATCGCCTGGGCCGTGCCTACCAGTGGTGGTCCCATTGAGCGCGGCCTGCACACGTTCACGGATTTCATCTAGGTTCGGAAACCCGTCAGACTTCGGCTTCTCAGGCTTCGCAGGTTTGTCCATGAACACGATTTCACGGACGGGCTGCTTCTCAGAAGGCACGTCTGTCATTTCATCAGTCCGCGGGCGTGCATCCAGTCGTACTGCATCGCCTCCATGATCTGGGTGACGACTTCCTTGCCCATCAGTTTGCGTTCGTCGTCGTCTTTCGCGGTGGCGAGGAGTGGTTCGACGTCGTTAGTTTGCCATTCACGGACGGCACGTTCGAGGTATTGCGACAAGGTAGGCACGAAACTCCCAAGGTCGAGGCTTATACACCAATCTTAGGGGCGACGTCAACCTGTAGACATGACAAAATCTGCCCCACCAACGAATGTTGGTGGGGCAGATTTCGTGCAGGTGGTGGAGCTAGAAGAACTGGATTTCAGGGAACGACCCCGACGCGCCGGCCAGCAAAGTCTCCGTCGTACCCTTCAGATAGTGATTGAAGAAGGCGAGGGTGTACGCCCTGCCAATCTCGATACCTCGAACAGGAGTGACAGAGCCGCAGTACAGCGCCTTGCTCCCCGCTGGTACGAGCGTGCAGGTGTCCATGAAGCTGTAGTGCCGTGTCCCGTTCGCTTTGACGTCGTACACGTCTCCGGTCAGCAGCGCTTTCATTGGTGCCCAGTGCGGGTCAGATCGTGAGTTGTCGTCGGTCGAGAGGAAGAAGTACGGTGCGGCGAACCCGTTAGTGGCGGCGAAGTTATCGTTACCCGTCCGGCCGGGGCTGCCGTCGTGGTTCATCGCCGCTTTGATCAGAGTCGGCTCCACGTAGGCCAACTCCCCCGCAAGGTAGCCGCCATAGGAATGACCAAACGCGCCGATGTTCGCCAGGTCCATCTGCTGATAGATGCCGTTGCCGAGCAGGGTGCTCAGGTTGGCAAGCAGATGGCGGGCGTCGGCGATGCGCTGCCGCATCATGTTGTTGTATTCAGTCGTCGTGTTGGTGTAGGTGATGTTGCCTTCGAGGCTGGACGGGAACTCCACCGATGGCGCTTCGTAGGTGTGCCCCAGCGCGAGGACGATGTAGCCGTGGGACGCCATCTCCTCGCACAGCGCCGACCCCATCTCGCGAGCGACGACACGACCTGGCGAGAAGATCAGCACTGGCATCTGCCCGAGGTCTGTTCGGATCGGGGCATTCAGATACGAGTTGACCAGCTTTGCCGCCATCGGTGGAATCAGCGTCGACGACAACCCCGAGTAGACCGCGGCGTTGGCTGTCGCCATCGCCGTGTCATTGCTCGTCTCCGTAAGGTAGCGTGCCCGACGCCCCGAGGTTGCCGTTGTCGGATACCACGCAGTGATCGCGTACTTGCGGTCGCCTGCCGCGGGTTTCACAAGGTCCGTGACACCAGTGATTGTTGCCCAGTAGTCCTGGCAGGCAGTCGGATACGGCCCGGTCGCCTCATAAAGTCCAACAGGGACGGAGGTCAGCGACGGCGCAGCACCGCCAACCAAGTCATAGACCCGGTACATGCCGATGCCTGGTTGTTGTTGCTCGACGCTGCTCACATTCAGGCAGTACAGGTACGGGCCACATCCGCGGCCCGTACCGCCGCTTGTGACTAGGTTGCCGCTGTCGGTCCACGTTGCTTGCGTCGTGGTTACGCCGGAGCGTATACGTCTGACCGTATAGACGTTGCCGTTCGCCTCTAGGTACATCGCGTCGCTTGCGGATCGGGGGACGTTGCGGTCGCCGCATAATTTTCGTCGGATGTGGCGGGATGCGCGGGGTGTGGAGTGGGCGTGGGTGACGCCGCATTCGTTTCGTAAGACGGTTGCGACGTTGGTGGAGCGTGAGCGTGGGATGGCTGCGGCGTCGAGTCAGATGGGTCATGCGGGTGAGGCGGTGACGGCGAAGCATTATGTGCAGAAGCGTGATCGGGCGGCGGATGTGACGGATGTTTTGGAGCGTTTGAGTGGGCGTGTCGAGTCTTGAACCGCCCTACGTTTACCCGACGGAAACGTGTCAGGAAAGCCCCTAACGTACACTATATGCGACGGTGCTAAATAGGCTGTTTTCGCACCTAAATGGGTGTTTTTGTCCGTTTCACGGTGTATGTTTTACCCCCCGAACGCTAACAGCGGGTTCGGGGTTCAAGTCCCTGATGGCGCACAACACAAGGCCCCTGACCTGGCATACAGGTCAGGGGCTTTGTTGTGTCTACTGACGAACCCGCTTTCGATACTTTTCAGAGCGGATCGTCAGGGCATTCGGGTCAGACAGACGACAACAACAGGGCACGATCCCAACCCGGGTCCATGTCGGTCGCCGCGGCGAGCAGCGCGAGAGCCACACCGGCCTGTCCGGAGAGAACGCCCGGAGTGTCGGGCAGCTGGCCGAATTCGGATTCACGCAGTAGTCGGAGCGCCCACTCCCGCGCTGCGGGTGCGACGGACTCGTCGAAGCCCGCGAGCCTGCCCATGGTGTGCGCGACGCCTGCAGTTCCGTGACACAGGCCTAGGCCGATCACACCCGAGGTCTCGTGGGGCCTCGCGGCCGCGGCCGCGGCGGCACGGGACGCGGCCTGCCCGATCGTGGGGTCCGCCAACACGTCGGTTGCGGCAGCAAGCGCAAGTGCCGCACCGGCGTCGCCGTAACACCACGCCACCTGGGTCGGTGCCGGCTGCACGCCCGGCTCGATCGTCGCAGGGTAGCGACTGTCGGACGAGGTGAGCGGAAACTCGTGTGCGAGAAGACTTTGCGCCGCCGAGGCAGCAAGGGCGCGGGCCAGATCGTCGCCCGACCGCGCCGCCGCACTCGTCAGCGCGAGCACTCCCGGCACCCCGTGCGCCAGACCGAGGTCGACGTACCGCGGGGGCCGTTGCGAGGCGGGGCCGAACAACGTCAGGGTGTCGGTCACCCAGTCGTCGGCAGCGACCTCGCACAGTCGCGCGAGCACCGTATCCAGGCAGCCCCCGCCGGCCTCCAATGTGTAGACCCCGACGCCGACCAACCCGTAGAGCAGTTCCCACGGACCGGCCCACTCCGCGAGCAGTGGGAGCACCAGGTTGTCCATGTCGCCGGACGTCGGTTTCACGCCCGCGAGCCGGTCGAAGTGCGCGCCGACCCACCCGACACCGCACGCCCCGGCGGCGAGGCTGATACCCGCGGCAGCAGGGTCTGCGCTGAGCGCGTCGTAGGCGGAGCCGAGGAAATCGTCGGCGGTCGACCCGTCGTCGCCGGTCGCAAGCGAGACGTAGGCGAGTGCGAGTGCGATTCCCGCCGAACCGTCACACAGTGACGGATTGAGCGCGTCGGGACGAAGCGACCGCAACCGCTGCGCGATGTCATCGACGACCCGCAACGCACGGTCGCGTTCGTCAGCGCGTAGCAGCCCGTGCCACGGCGACATCGGTTCAGGCCGCATCGCTGAGAATGGTGTCGGCGTTGAAGACGCTGCGCCGATAGTCGTCACAGCGCGAGCACGATTCGATATGGCGCGCAACGCGTTTGCGGAGCAGGACGGTGAACTTCCCGTCCGAACCGGCGAGCGTCGCGGCAAGCGTGGCGCAGCCGTTGTGCTCGGCCCGGCGCGCAACCAACAGCGCGCCGATGGATCGCGCGACAGTAGCGCGCACCCGCTGCAACATCTTCTTGGCCGAATCATGTCTTATACCAAGGGCGTTCGCCAGCTCCGGACCCGTAAGGCCCTGCTGGTAGGCGAGCTCGAGCACTCGACGATCCCGCTCCGACAAGCCATCTGTGGCCTGAGTCAGCAAGTTCGCCAGCTCGTTTCGTGACGCGACGGCGAACGGGTCCGGCTCGGACGACGGACTGTCGGCGACCTCGTCGCACGCGGCTTCACGGTTGCGATGACGCAGGGCGCGCAACGCGTTCCGGCGAACGATCGAATACAGCCACGGTGCCAGCCTGTCCGGGTCCCGCAGCTTCGGCAGTTCCACCGCCGCAGCACAGAAGGCGTCGTGGACACAGTCGGCGGCGAGGTGGTGATCGCGCACGACGGTCACGCAATAGTTTTGCAGCCGAACGGAATAGCGTTGATAGATCGCTGCGAACGCGGCGCGGTCACCTGCAGCGGCTGCAATGGCCAGGTCGGCGTCGTTGCGACACTCGCCGTTGGGCCGTCCGGATGTCGATGTCATAAAAGAAATGGTCGCCGAACTTGGCTGGTCGCAGAATCTCCCCAACACCAGAATCAACCCCCTGACAGGGAAGGTTTTCCTATCCGCGCGGCAAGTAACGTCGCGCACACGACGACCGCCCCATGACCGTGGGGCCATGGGGCGGTGGGGGGTGCGTCGACTTCACTCAGGATTCAGACCGGCGAACCACTACTTGGTCTTGCACTTGTCGGACGTCGCGCACTGGGTGCCGTGCTCGGAGAACTTGGGCTTGCCGCCGTGCGCGGTCCGCAACTCGTCGACCGTCAGCGAACGGATGCTGCTGCGACGAAGGGCAAGCTTCTCACTGTTGGTGTTCATTTCTTCTCCTTGGGGTGTTGTGTCGGCGTTGCCCCCGTGGGCCTCGCTCATAGGTAAGAGCATCGAATCGGTCTGGGGGAGACAATTTTTTCGCGAATCTTTTTGCTAACCAATGCTTTTGACGAGTCATCAGGCTACGCCGAACCTCGCGCGAGCCGGCTGACGTAGTAGCGGTCGAGGAAGCTCAGCAGGACAAGTTCGTGGGTACGCGCAGCCGAGCGGAGCAGCCGCACAGCGTTCAGGTGACTGATGCTGTGCACGACGTCGAGGTACGGCGCCGTCAACTCCTCACCCCGCGCGGCCAACTCGGCCAGCAGCGGCGTCAACCCAACCGATCGTCCCCGGAACACCTCGCGCACAGGCTCGTACGGATGATCGACGGTGTCGTCGAGAAGCCGGGTGAGATCCGCCCGCTCGGTGCGCCAACGCGCACCGATGCCCGGGTCGAGCCCAGAGGCGTTCGGGTATTCGGTTCGGTATCGGGCGGCGGCGTCCCTGACCCAGGCGCGCCGAGCCGCGATGTCGAGACCGGCGTCGGTCAGCAGCCGATCGGTCGCATACAGGCACAGCTTCCACCGCGCGTCGGCGTCGCTGTCCAACCTGCGCAGCGCCGCAACCACGGCAACGCTGTCGACCGAATGGATCCGCTCGGCAAGTTCGATGCCGACCCCACCGCCGTAACGTTCGATCTCGCGTTGGTAGGTATCGACCACGAACTTCCACACGGTGCCGTCGTCGATTCGCGGTGCCAGCGCATCGGACAAGGCGGGCATTGCCCTGCCGAGCAGCGCAGACGGTTCGCCATGCAGGCGAATCCGCAGGTGGTGGTCGGGGTCGCCGTAGCGAAGGAAGAACCACCGATCCACGATGCCCGCATCGGCGAGTTCGGCGAGCACGGGTCCGAGAGTGCCGGTGAGCACTCGGTCCGCTGTCGCCGTCCCGGTGTAGACCTTGAGGTAGAGCCACTCGCTGCCGGGGGTGAAAGTACGACGCACGGCGGCCGCGGTGGCGCGTGGCCGGTCCTCGTTGGCCGGCGCGTGCTCGGCGCGGCGCACGAACGGGACGATCAGTTCCTGCTCGAACCGACCTTGCGGGCCCTCTGCGACGCCGGTCGACAGGACCTCCTCGATAAGCGCTGACTTACGCCCGCGCAACACCTTTGCAGCCATGGCCGTCAGTGCAGCGCTGGCGGTATCCACGTACAGCCGGTTGTCACCGTCGACGATGAGCAGTTCGGTCGGCAGGCCGCGGCCGCTGCTCACATCGGCCCAACCGGCGAGCAGGTCGCCGCCTGTCACAGTGGCGATCTCAGCCGCCGACAGACGCCAGCGGGCACGGCTGAGCACCACGCGACCCGCGGTGCCGTTCGGCGTCGACCCGCCGAACGACGCGGTGACGCGGGGCAGCCACGGCGCCGACTTGCACGCGCCCCAATCCCAGCCGAAGGCGTCGGCTACTCCGTCGCCGGGCAGTGCCGCAAGGAACCGGTAGACCCCGAAGCCCCGCCATGCGGCGTTGTGCGCGGTCGTCAGGCGGGGTCGCACTTCGGCGCCAAGACGCGGGCAGAAGAGGACGATCCGGTCGCCGTCAAGACGAACCGTCAGCTCGTCGACGCTGATCTGCCGGTCCGCAGCCGCGCCCGAGCGGCCGAGCAGGATCAGCTCGTGGTCCCGTAGCACCGGGCGGGTGAGGATGTTGCCGATGCGCCCCTCCGGTAGATGGACCAGTTCGGCGAACACGACACCGGGCGCATGGGCTTCTTCGGCGCTCAGGTGCGTACGAACCGCCTGCTCCAGAGCGGCGTCGCCGTGACAGAACCGCCCGAGCAGTTCTGCACCGGACGGGCCGCAGACGCTCTCGATCTCGACGCCGTCGGCGAGCAGGTTCGCGCTCACCGCGAAAGCGTCGGGCAACGGCAACCGCGTGGGCATTTCCAGCCGCTTGATCAGGTCGGGATCGAGTTCGACACTGGTGGAACCACTTTCGCGTGCACGGAGCAGCACGTCGAGCAGCACCGTGTCGCGCTCGCTGAATTCGGAGGGCTGCGCTCCACCACCGAGGTCGAGGCCGGCGAGCAGCGGTGATTCGTCGGACGCCGGGTGGTGCGACCGGTCGTAGCCGATACCGAGTTCCTCGTCGAGCGCCTCCATGAGCGGCACCTCGCGGTCCTCGTAGCGTGCCGCGAACTCGGCCTTGAAACGCGTGAGGGCGGGATCCTCGAAATTTGCGGAAACTTTGTGCAGCAACGTCAATCCCTTGGTGAGGAGATCGACTGTGTCTGTGCCAAGGTGAAGGCCTGCCCCCGCGCGGTGCAGGTCCACCTGGATCAGGTGCGCGTCGTTGCCATCGGCGAATTCGCGCAGCGTCGCCGTCGCGGACTCGTAGGACGAGAGCGGGTTGCCGATCCCCGCCGCGTCAAGTGCGGCAAGGTCGTTCGATACCCGAGCCAGCGCGGCCACGGTCGAATCGTGCCCACGCAGGGACTCCAGGACGTGTGCCAGCGGCTCGGAGCCGGTTACCGTCGGCTCGGCCACGGGAGTGAGGACCTTTGCCTCGACGAGCGCGTCGACGTAGTCGCGTGCGTCGTCGAGATCGACGTCCACCGTAGCCGCGACAGCCTTGGCGACATCGTCGACCTCGGCACCACCTGTCGCCGCCGCAAGAGCGCACCGCAACGGGACGTCGTCCTCGACGACTACCAAATGGTGTGTGCGACGGCCCTTCTGGAGCCGGCTCTCGATCAGCCGCAGCGCGCCCGCCGCGTGATAGCGACTGGAGTTGGGTTCGACCACCATCGAAGGCCGCGTCGCAGGATCGGTGACGAGCCGCTCGACGAGCGTGGTGAGCACCTCTGTGTCGGGCCTGCTGCGCCTGGTGGTGCCGTCGGGTCCGTCGACAAGCAGGGCGGTATCGACTCCGACCGTGCCGAGCGAGCAGCCGGCGAACAGCCCGAAAGGCGTTGCCCGGGTGCACATCCGCACGAGGTAGGCGGTCACCGAGGCGACGACTCGGTCGTCCGGATCGTCGGCGTCGAGCCGCCGCAGCAGCGCTGGTGACGCCAGATGCAGCGCCTCCCGCACGTCAGGGCGCGAAACCATTGTGCGCCAATAGGTCTGGTCGGCGCGCAGCTTGTCGAGTTCTTCGAGTGGCAGCAGCGGGGCACGCATCACGAAGAAATCGGCGGCGAAAGATTCAGGCATTGCAGAGCTCCCAATCAAACCAGTTGCCCGGCAACGAGGTGGCTGTACGGGCCACCCGCGTCGACGAGCTCGAAGTGGGTACCGGACTCGACCACGCGGCCCGCGTCGAGCACGACGATGTGGTCGGCGTCGATGACGGTCGCGAGCCGATGCGCGATGACGACGACGGTGCAGCCGAGCCGGGCGATGTTGGCGTGCACCCTTGCCTCGGTGACGGTGTCGAGACTGCTCGTGGCCTCGTCGAGCAGCAGGATCCGCGGGCGCGGTGCCAGCGCTCGTGCCAGGGCGAGTCGCTGCCGCTGTCCGCCGGACAGCGACGCCCCACCGTCGACGAGCGCGGTTTCCCAGCCCATCGGCATCGCGTCGATGTCGTCGAGAATTCCGGCCGCCTCGGCAGCCTCCTCGAGTTGATGCATCGGCAGGTTCGGGTCCGCCATAAGCAGGTTGTCGCGAATGGACAATCCGAAGATGTACGGGTCCTGTGTGACGACGCCGATCTGGGAGCGCAGGCCTCGCGGATGCAATGTCGAGATGTCGAGATCGTCGATCAGCACGCGGCCCGACGACGGCGGATACAGGCCTAGCAGCAACCGGCCCAGCGTGGATTTGCCGGACCCCGATCGTCCGACGATGGCAACGACCTGACCCGGCTCCACCGCGAGGTCGATATCTTCGACGATCGGCGGACCGCCCTTGTGATAGCGGAAGCCGAGCCCGACTGCCCGCACGGAACCGGCAAGTTCGGGCGCATGACGCAGATCGCGCCCGGCGGTCTCGGTCGGTGTGTCGAACACGTCGTCGAGGCGTGCGAGGTAGCTGCCGAGCAACTGCACCTGCAGGGCCGTCGCGACCAGGACGCCGAGCGGCTCCAAGAAGCCCGACGCGAGGGCTGCGAGCGCGAGCATGGAACCGAGCGACATCTCACCGCTTGCAACCAGATGAGCCCCGACGAGCAGGACGGCAATCGGCGACAGCAGCGCCAGACCGTGGATCGCGGTCTCGACGAGAGCTTCGAGGCGACCCCGGCGCAGCGAGACGTTGAGTTCGGCGACGAACAGGTTGGTCCAGTGCGACACGGCTCGTCGTTCGGCGCCAGCGGCCTTGAGTGTCTCGACGGCCGAGAACATCTCGTACGCGTAGGACTGCGAGTGCGCCTCGGTCGCCAGCGCCTCACCCATCAGGTGCTGGTTACGGCGCCGGGCCGCCAGCAACACCGAGACCTGGGCTGCCCCGAGCACGGCCACCAGCACTCCGAGCATCGGCGACAGCATGACGATCACAACGAGATACAGCGTCGCGAGAGCGCCGTCGAGCAGCGCCGCGAGGGTGCCGGTCGTCAGGATCTCGCGGACGGTGGCGTTGCTGCGCAGCCGCATCATCAGGTCACCAGACGACCGCTTCAGGAAGAACGCGTACGGCAGATCCACGAGGTGCTCGAGGAAATCGAGTGTCATGGTGATGTCGAGTCGGCTGCGCAGGCGGAGCAGAAGATGGGCCCGCAGGTAGCTCGCGACAACCGAGTACGCGATGAGTGCGGCCATCACGGCGCCGAGGACTTTCAGCAGGTGACCGTCACCGTTGGGCACCACCCGATCGACGACGACTCCGGTCAGCACCGGCACGGCCATTGCCATGACCCGCACGACGACCGACGTCGCCAGCACCGAGCCGATCCCGCTCGAGCGGGTCAGCAAGCGGCGCGCGTGGTGCAGTGCGCCGGGTGCCCGTCGGCCGCCTGCGACGAACGATTCGGTCGGTTCGAGCATGATCGCGACACCGCTGTACAGGTCACTGGCGGTGCTCCATGAGACGCGGCACCGCCCGACGGCCGGATCGACGATGGTCACTCCACGCTTGGACGCCGCGACGAGAACGACGAAATGGGCTGAGCTCCAATGCAAGACAGTGCCGCGCGGCAGCAGGCGCAGGTCGTCGAGCTCGGTGGAAACCCCACGAGCACGCATGCCGTAGGCGGCGGCGGCCTCAGCGAGTCGAAGGGCGTCGATACCGTCGCGCCCGGTCCCGGTGGCTTCGTGCATCTCTGTCAGCGACACATGGCGGCCGTGATAGCCGAGTGCCATGGCCAACGCGGCGGCACCACAATCGGCGACCTCGGCTTGCGCGACGAACGGAATCGCTGCTCGGCGCGGCATCATCCGAGCCCCGGCACGAGGATGTCGATCAGTCGATCCTGGCCCGCGGGGACGACGAGTTCGCCGACCGTCAGCGCGCTCGGGCCGTCGACCTGGGCACGAACCTGCATCGTCGTGACCTCGACGACCGTCGCGGGCCACGACGCGCCTGACGAGTCACGAAACTCGGCGATCGCACCCAGCTCGGGTGTGGCTTCGCCCGACCGCATAGCCACGACCGAGTCGCCCTGCACCACTGCAGGCAGCGCCTCCGTGCTGGCAACGGTCACCGTGCTCGCCGCAGCGACGCCGACCGACAGCAGCACTGCGAGGGCGACGAGGCCTGCACCGATCCACTGCGGCTGCTCGACCAGTTTGCCCGGCCCCTTCGGCGCGGAACGGCTGTCGCGCCACGGCCGGCGAAAGATCGAATCCCGGTCCATCGCGACGGCGTCGGTGCCTGAAGTCATCGGCTTGCTCCCCAGAATGGTGGTCGTGTGTCAGGGGTTGGAGCAACATGGCGGCCTGGTGGGGACGCTGCTAGATGGGGTACTTCTCCCCACAGAGTTTTGCGTCCTTGCCAAATAGAATCGGCACATGGCTTCCCACCTCGAGATCTGGCGACCGTCTGGACGGGAGCTGTTCTCGTTGACCGAGCACACGGCGACGATCGGCAAGACCGTGACCATCGGCAAAGCCGTCACCAATGTGGTTTCGATCGACCACGATGCGACAGTTTCGCGCCTGCACGCGGTGCTCGAGAATCACGGGTCGGCGTGGTCGCTTCGTGACATCGGGAGCCGGAACGGTACCTATGTGAACGGCGAGAAAGTTGCAGGCGAACGCGTGCTTCGCTCCGGTGACGAGGTGCGAATCGGTAAGTCACGCTTGGTGTTCTGGGGTCGCAGTCGTCTCGACAGCACACCCGACGACGAAGCGACGCGGTCTGTCGAACCCCTCGCCGCACCACCGCGCCTGACGCCGCGCGAACTCGACGTCCTGCTGGCACTGTGTCGGCCGCTGGTCGCCACAGACGGGTTTCCCGAACCCGCGTCGACGCGGCAGATGGCACTCGAATTGGTCGTGACGGACGCAGCCGTCAAGCAACATCTGCAGAACATGTACGACAAGTTCGGGATCCCGATGGAAGGGGACCGACGCGTGCGCCTGGCCAATGAAGCCCTGCGCCGCGGGGCGGTCACACTTCCGATGCTGCGCGAGCAGCGTTAGTCGCCGTCTGGTCGGCACGAATGTGCACCTTCTGTCGCCTCCGGGCTTTGGGAGATACGTAAGTGCGCACTCGACTCAAGGCGTGACTCGCTAGGCTGGGCGCATGAACGAGGACGACCGCACGACTGCTGCACGCAACGCTGTACTCGACCTGATCGTCAAGTTGGCCAAGCAGATCGACGGGAGCTACCCCGCCGATGCGGGTAAGGCACGCGATCTCGCCGAGGCCTACGCCTGGATCGTGGAGCCGTCGCGCGGCGGTCCGACCGCCTGAGTCAGGCCGCGGGATCGGCCGTCCCAGTACGGAGCCGTTCCTCCGGCGTCCACACATTCGCTTCCTCGCCGACCGACCTCAGGACGAACGGTCGTAGAGGGTGGTGATCGCAGCGGCGCGATCACGCAGAGCGGCGCGTAACCATTGGGGGGCAATGGCTTCCGCGGTCGTTGCCAGCTGCCACAGCGCCCAGATCGCGTGTCTGGAATCTTGGAAGGTCACGTCGAGCCGCAGCCGACCGTCTGCGTCGGACTCTTCCGAAAGGACCGCCAGTGCCGTGCCGACCAGGTCTTCGCGCCGCGACGGATCCATGCGCACCGACACGGTGACCTGCTCGCCGCCGGTTCGGAATTGCGTGCTGCGTTGCTGCCAGGCCTGGTCCAGATCGACCTCGTCGGGTCGGTCTGCGGGTTCGAGAAGCTCTTCGGCGGCAACGATTCGGGACAGTCGGTAGGTGCGGTCGGCGCCGGACCTCGTGGCAAGGAGATAGCCCTGCTCGCGGACGAAGACAAGACCGATCGGGTCCACCGTGCGCCACGCGGGTGGTTGATCGGGAGCCGCGTAGTCGATGCGCAATTTGTGTCCGGCGAACACCGCGCGCCGAACTTCGGCAACGACCGCGTCGGGTACCTCCTCGGTAGCCACGCGTCGAGCGAGCAGGTCGGTCTGCGGGTCCACGAGCAAGCGCTCGGCCACATCGGTTGCGGTGTCCCGAAAGTTGTCGGGTAGTGCATCGACCACCTTGAGCATCGCGGACGAAAGCGCCGAGCCGAGGCCGAACGCCTGGGCACTGCGAACCGATCCGGCGACCAACAAGGCAAGGGCCTCATCGTGATTGAGTCCGGTGAGTTCGGTCCGGAAACCAGGGAGCAACTCGAAGCCACCGTCGCGGCCGCGCTCGGCGTATACCGGGACGCCCGCAGCAGACAGTGCATCGATATCGCGAAGCACCGTTCGAGTGGACACTTCCAGCTCGCGGGCCAGCGCGGTGGCCGACAGCCGACCGCGCTGTCGCAGCAGCAGAACCAGTGACACCAACCGGTCCGCGCGCATTCGAAAAGTATGGCACCAATACACGACACAAGATGTCGTGTATCGCTGGAAAGGTCACAGCCATGACAAACAAAATGGTCACCGCCGCACCCACCTTCGACGACTCGACCGCAGCCGATGCGCGAGTGAGCCGAACGGCAATCAACCCGTGGCCCTGGTCGCTGGAGATGGGATACAACCAGGGCGAAGTTGTCTCCGGTCCGGCGCGAACCCTGTTCTGCGCCGGACAAACCTCGATGAGCAGCGCCGGCCAGCCACAACACATCGACGACATGGCAGCGCAATTGGCACTGAGCCTCGACAACTTGGAAGCCGTCCTCCACGAGGCCGACATGACGCTGGCGAACCTGGTCCGGCTCAGCGTCTACACCACCGACGTCGACCTGCTGTTTCAGCACTACGGCGTGCTCGCAGCGCGATTGGGCGCCGCCAGGGTCGCACCGACCACCACGATGCTCGGGGTCAGCAGGCTCGCAATACCCGTCCTGATGGTCGAACTCGAAGGAACTGCCGTCGCCTGACGCGTCACCAACCGACAACCTACGGACAGGACAGGTGATTTCGGTGCTCGAAGTCGTCACAATCGGCGTCTACGGCCACACCGCCGACATCTTCCTCGACAAACTCACCGGCGCCGGCGTGGGGTTGCTACTCGACCTCCGCCAGCGCCGCGGGGTGCGCGGCCCAGACTACTCGTGGGCCAACTCGATCCGGCTCCAAAATGCCTTGCGCGCAACAGAAATCAGCTACCGCCACGTGAAAGGTCTCGCTCCGACGACCGAGCTGAGACAATTGCAATACCGCGAAGACGACCGCCAGGGCGTCGGCAAACGCAACCGCACGGCCCTCGCACCCGAATACACCGAGCGCTACACGCGCGAAATCCTGAACCCATTCGACGTCGCCGCACTGGTCGCCGAACTCCCGCACAACTCGGTAACTGCGCTCCTCTGCGTCGAGCGCGATCCCGAAGCATGCCACCGCTCCCTCGTCGCCGAACGCATGCGAATCGAGCACGGCCTCTCGGTCACGGGACTGTGACGGCGAGGGTCCACTCTCGGTGGACTGACGAGGTAGCGAGCGTAGTGACCGCGGAGGGTCAGCGTGCGCTGCGACATTGGCTCGCTCCGCTCGCTGGCTTCGGGCCTCTTACGCACGCGCTTCCCTCCTCCTCCAGTCGCTGCGCTCCCTCCCTCGTCAGTCCAGCGCGTGCTGACCCTCCGCGTCGCTACGCTCTTTTCCTCATTTACTTGCTTAGCACACGCAAACGATTTATAGTTAGCTTCGGTAAGCATGCATCAGCCGGAGGTAGCCGTGAGCGTCACACCGAGTACAGCGCAGGAGCTCGTCGAGGAGATCTTCCTGTTCGGTCGCGCGTTGCGGTCGGCTGTCATCACAAGCAGTGTCGATCCGATCCCGACGGCGCTGGTCGGCGTCCTATCGATCCTCGCCACCTACGGGGAATGCCGACAAAGTGATCTGGCAGGCGAACTGTGCATCAGCCAGTCCGTCCTCAGCCGCCAGATCGCGGATTTGGTCGACGCCGGCTACGTCTGCCGACATTCCGATCCTGCCGACGGGCGTGTCTCTCGCATCCGCGTCACACCCGAGGGCACCGCATTGCTGCACCGATCGAAGGAAGCGAAAGCAGCGCTGCTTCGCGCGACGTTGTCGCACTGGACCGAGGGCGACGCGCTCGTCGCTCTCGACGCGGTCCGCAAACTCGAGCGCACTCTTTTCGAGCACGCACACCGAGCTCGAGTATCAAATTCAGCAATTCATAGTGGGAGCTCGCTCTGATGACTCGACCCGAAACACACATACTGGAGACCAAGAATCCAGAAAAGGCCGTCGGCGCAAAGGCCGCGATGACCCACAAGGAAATCCTCGAAGCTCTGATCGGACTACTGGCCGCCCTGTTCACAGCGCTGCTGAGCACCACGATCGTTGCGACGGCACTGCCGACGATCATCGGTGATCTCAAGGGCTCGCAAACGGCGTACGCCTGGGTGATCACTTCGGCGCTGCTTGCAAACGCGGCATCGACACCGATCTGGGGCAAGCTCGCAGATCTGTTCAACAAGAAGGTGCTCGTCCAATCAGCGATCGTCATCTTCGTCGTCGGCTCGATCCTCGCAGGCTTCGCACACAACGTTCCCGTACTGCTCGCCGCACGCGTCGTGCAGGGCATCGGCATGGGCGGACTGACCGCACTTGTCGTCGCCATCATCGGCAGCATCGTGTCCCCGCGTGACCGCGGTCGGTACTCCGGCTACATGGGCGCGGTCATGGCCGTATCGATGTCTGGTGGACCCATCCTCGGCGGCGTCATCGTGGACAGTCCGCTCGGCTGGCGCTGGTGCTTCTTCGTCTGCGTGCCGCTTGCCGTCATCGCACTGCTCGCACTGCAGCGCACATTGCACATCGAGACCGACCGCAAGGACGACGTCTCCATCGACTGGTTCGGCGCACTGCTGCTCACCGCAGGTGTCTCCATCCTGCTGATCTGGGTCTCCTTCGCAGGCAAGGCCGGCTACTACGACTGGTTCTCCACTCAGTCCGCGACCTACGTCGGCGTCGGTCTTGCCCTGCTGGCGGCGACCGTGTGGGTCGAGTCGAAGGCCAAAGCCCCGATCATCCCGCTGAAGATCGTCACCGAACGGACGACCGGTCTCGCGATCATCGCCTCGATCGCAGTCGGTGTCGGTCTCTTCGGAGCGACGACATTCCTCGGCCAGTACTTCCAGACCTCACGCGGTTTCAGCCCGACCACAGCAGGGCTGCTGTCGATCCCATTGGTTGCGGGAATGCTCGTCGCATCGGTGGCGTCAGGACAGCTGATCACCCGCTTCGGTCAGTGGAAGCCGTTCATCGTGACCGGCTCGATTCTGCTGGTCATCGGCTTCGGCCTGCTCGGCACCATCGACCACACCACCAACCTGTGGACCGTTGGAGCCATGACCGCGGTCGTCGGACTCGGTACCGGCATGCTGATGCAGAACCTCGTCATCGCTGTGCAGAACACGGTCGGCGTTCACGACATCGGCACAGCGTCCAGTTCGGTCGCCTTCTTCCGAACCTTCGGCGGCGCGGTCGGCGTCTCGGTCCTCGGATCGATCCTGGCCACCCGAGTCGCAGACATTTCGGCATCGGGATTCGCGAAGCTCGGCATCGACACGAGCGCCGCAGGCAGTGGCGCGAACCTCGATCTGAACGCGTTGCCAGGCCCGGTCCAGGAGATCGTCCGCGCCGCATACGGCGACGCAACGGGACGCATCTTCTTCGTCGCGGCACTGGTCGCACTTGTCACGCTCATCGCGGTCGTTGCCATCCCGAACCGGCCACTTCGACGCACGATCGACATCGCGCCAGAGGAAGAACCGACTGAGGATCGCGATCTCGTGACGGCATCTGCCTGATCTCCGACGAGCCGCGGCTGACGCAATCGAGCCCCCGACCCAGCTTTGGGTCGGGGGCTCGATCGTGTGTCTTACTAGCGGAAAATCTTGACTACGACGAGAACGACCACGAGGGCGCCCGCGCCGATCAGGCTGTACTTGATCTTCGGCTCGTTGACCTTTGCAATCGCCTTCTGCTTTGCGCCTGCGGCGATGTGCTTGGGGTTCGCGCGGACACTGAGTTCGTCGAGTGTGCTGGCGAGCTGATTACGAGCGGCCTCGATGTCCCGCTCAATGCGCTCGGTGTCCTTTGACACGTGTCCCTCCAACTTTCTTCCGCGTTTGAGATGCGACCCGACCCTACCGCGCCGTCTACCAAAGGTAGAGCAGATCAGGCGCCCACAGCCAGCACGGTGTCGGACGGCTTCGCTACCCTGACTTGCTGTGACCGAGAACAGCAGACTTGCCAAGGGCGACGACGCGCCCGACTTCACTCTTTCCGATGCCGACGGCAACGACGTATCGCTTGCCGACTACCGCGGCCGGAAGGTGATCGTCTACTTCTACCCAGCGGCTTCGACACCCGGCTGCACCAAGCAGGCGTGCGACTTTCGCGACAGCCTCGCCGATCTGAACGGTGCCGGGCTCACGGTGCTCGGCATCTCCCCCGACAAGCCTGCCAAGCTCGCGAAGTTCCGCGACGCCGAGGCACTCACGTTCCCGCTGCTGTCGGACCCGGAGCGCACGACGCTCGAAGCCTGGGGCGCCTACGGCGAGAAGATGATGTACGGCAAGACGGTGAAGGGTGTCATTCGTTCGACGTTCGTCGTCGACGAGGACGGCAAGATCGAGGTCGCCCAGTACAACGTCCGCGCAACGGGGCACGTCGCGAAACTCCGCAAGGACATTTCCGTCTAGGTCTACGTCCGATCCTCGATCAGCGACGCGACGCCGTCCAGTATTCGACCGAGCCCGAATTCGAATGCCGTGGCGACGTCGCTCGCTGCCTGGTGGGCTTGCCCGGACGCAGTTCCGACGCGACCCGCGATCGGATACCGGTCGAACGGCACGACCTCCTCGAGCACCGGCGCACTTTTCGCCCACCACTCGGAGTCGGTGATCCCGCTGTGCCGCACGGCTTCCGCGGCGTCGGCGACGCGGCGCGCGGATGATTCGGTGTGTCCGAGGACGAGACTAAGGACGGAGTCCATTTCGAGGTCCGTCAGCCCGACGCCGTCGATGTAGGCGAGTTCGCGATCGTACTTCGCCATGACGTTCGGACCCAGCGGCGCACGCGCGGTAGATACGCCCAGCAGCCACGGATGCCGTTGGTAGAGTTGCCAATTCGCCCGAGCTACAAATTCGAGGTTGCCGCGCCACTCCCCTGGCTCGGCCGCACCCTCGTAGTGAGCCACTACGTCTGCCAGCGCACGATCGACCATCAGATCGACGAGCTCAGCCTTCGACGGCACGTAGCTGTACAGGTTCATCGCCGACACTCCGAGGTGGTTGGCCAACTGCCGCATCGACAGTCCAGCCAGACCCTCCGCGTCGGCAAGAGCTATCGCCGCGGCAGTGACCTGCGGGACCGTCAGCTTCGGCTTCGGACCTTTCGAGGATCGGCTCTGCACTCCCCACAGCAATTCGATCGTGCGGCGGGGATCGCCGGATCCGCTGTATTCGATCGCCACCGTGGCCTCTCACCTCGATATTCGTACGCTGTCCATAGTAGCGAGCCGACAACGTGATGCGCACGACACCGTGACCGCCACAGCCGGCGACTAGGTTACTGTTGACGACAACGGTGCAGTTCGTATGCACCATCCGTCGTGGATTGCTTCTCCTCCGCACCGGCCGTCGGCCGAGTGGCACAAGCTCTTTTGCGGCGATCGATATTGCCGACTGGCAATCTCGCCACTTTGTGCCCGCTTTGCGTGAACGACGATGTTCGCACCTGCCTGGGCGCAACCCGAAGCCCGAAAGGCCTCGACTTCTCTGTGAATACACCTACTTTCGCCACGCTCGGCGTGCGCGAACCTATCGTCAAAGCTCTCGAATCGGCCGGCATTACCTCGCCGTTCCCGATTCAGGTCGACACTCTTCCCGACACCCTGGCCGGACGCGACGTCCTCGGCCGCGGTAAGACCGGCAGCGGTAAGACGCTCGCCTTCGCAATCCCCATGGTTTCGCGTCTCGCAGGCGACCTCGCCGGTGGCAACCGCAGGCCCAACCGTCCGGTCGGGCTCATCCTCGCCCCGACCCGTGAACTCGCGACGCAGATCGCGGCCGCACTCGAACCGCTTGCCAACGCGTACGACCTCAAGATCACGACGATCTTCGGCGGCGTATCCCAGCAACGCCAGGTCCAGGCACTCAAGGGTGGCGTCGACATCGTCGTCGCCTGCCCAGGCCGCCTCGAAGACCTCATGAAGCAGCGTCTGGTCACCCTCGACGCCGTCGAGGTCACCGTGCTGGACGAGGCCGACCACATGGCCGACCTCGGCTTCCTCCCGGTCGTCACCCGCCTCCTCGCCGCCACTCCCGCGCACGGTCAGCGTCTGCTGTTCTCCGCAACGCTGGACAACGGCGTCGACAAGTTGGTCAAGCGCTTCCTGAAGAGCCCCGTCATGCACTCGGTCGACGAGGCCAATTCCCCCGTGGCGGCGATGACACACCACGTCTTCGACGTCAGCAGCGTCGAGCAGAAGCGTGTCCTCGTGCACAAGCTCGCGTCAGGTACCGGTCGCCGAATCCTCTTCATGCGGACCAAGCACCAGGCTCGCAAGCTGGCCAAGCAGCTGACCGAAGCGGGCATTCCGTCGGTCGATCTGCACGGCAACCTTTCCCAGCCGGCGCGCGACCGTAACCTTGCAGCCTTCTCGGCAGGAACTGCGCGCGTCCTCGTCGCGACCGACGTCGCTGCACGCGGCGTCCACGTCGACGACGTCGAATTGGTCGTCCACGTCGATCCGCCAGCCGAGCACAAGGCCTACCTGCACCGTTCCGGTCGTACGGCTCGCGCGGGCAGCGCAGGTGACGTCGTCACCGTCGTTCTGCCCGAGCAGCGCAAGGATCTCGCCCTGCTTATGCGCAAGGCCGCGATCAAGGTCACCCCGCAGCAGGTCACGGCAGAGTCGGCGCCCGTCGCACAGCTGGTCGGCGAGGTTGCGGCCTACGTCAAGCCGACGGTGCGGATCGAAACTCAGGTCGGGGGTCAGCCTCGGACCGGTGGCGGCGCACGTGGCGGCAGCGGCGGTGCCCGCGGTGGCGCACGTGGCAGCAATCCCGCGCGCGGCAATCGGCCACAGCACGCCGGCGCGAGCTCGGCGGGCGGCACTCGCTCCGGCGGCAGCAGTACAACTCGGTCGGCGCCTGCCGGCGCTCGACGCAGCAGCGGCACTCGCGGTGCTGCAGCCGCAGGTACAACCGGTGGGCTCGCGGCATTCTCGCGCGACGGCGCGTCACGCCGTCGTCGCGGCTAGTCCTAGCTGCCACCACTGAACGAACCTGCGTCGAGTCCTACTTCCCGTAGGACTCGACGTAGCTTTCGAAGCCATCGAGCAGACGATCGAGGCCGAACGAGAAGTCCGCGTCCGCCCAATCGATGTCGTCTGCTTCGAACATCTGCGCTGCGAGCGCTTTCGTCAGCACTGGAAACCGTGCAGGGTCGAGCACTCGGGCAAGTATGGCGGGATAGCTGTTGTCCTCCTGAGGCATTTCGCTCAGCATCCCGCGCATCAGCCGCGCTCTGCCCAATACATACAACGACACGTTCATCACGAGCTGCAGCTTGACCGGATCGGGTAGACCCGTTGGAGCCAAAGCCTGCAACCCGGCTTCCAGCCATGCCATGTTGTTCGGACCGGTCGGTGGGGCCGACAGCGGTATATCGACCCACCACGGATGGGCGAAGATCGCTGCGAACTCGGCAGCTGCCCACGCCTTCAACGCATCTCGCCACGACAGACCTTCGTCGAAAACCGGCGGCGGTCCGATCACGCGGTCCGACAGGACCTGGACGAGGGTGTCCTTACTGTCGACATATCGGTAGATCGACATCGTCGTGAAGCCCAGTTGCTTTGCCAGCCGACTCATCGACAGCGCGGCAAGGCCCTCTGCGTCGGCAACCTCGATCGCCGCGTCGAGCACCTGATCGAGACTCAGACCCTTCCGCGGTCCGCGCGTGCCGGGCTCGTCGAGACCCCATGCCAATTGGACCGCCATCGGTAGCGCGACCGCGTCGCTGCCGGGCCCGTCTTGCGCCGCACTGTCTGTCATTTTCACCATTCTTGTCCATCGGTCTTGCGATGAGTCTAAAACTGTGTACCGTATACATTCAGTGTAGTAAGTACACAGTTTAGAGACGAGGCGATATGACCACCCAACTTCCCCAACCCGCCATTTCAGCGACGGGACTGCGAAAGTCATTCGGCGACACCAAAGTTCTCGACGGCATAGACCTGAATGTCGCTGCGGGATCGATCTTTTCACTGCTCGGGCCGAACGGCGCAGGCAAGACGACGACCGTGCAGATCCTGTCGACGCTCATCCCGGCGGACGCAGGCGAGTGCAGGGTGGCGGGCTACGACCTGGCACACGACGCGAATGCGGTCAGGACCGCCATCGGCGTGACCGGCCAGAATTCCGCGGTCGACGAAGTACTGACCGGCACGGAGAACCTGATTCTGCTCGGCGACCTCGCACATCTGGGCAAGCGCGAATGTCGTCGTCGCGCAACCGAACTGATCGCCAGATTCGGTCTCGTCGATGCCGCGGACCGACGCGTCTCGACGTACTCCGGCGGTATGCGCAGACGCCTGGACCTTGCGATGAGCCTGATCGGCGACCCACGAATAATCTTCCTCGACGAACCGACCACCGGCCTCGACCCACGGAGTCGACGCAACATGTGGCACATCATTCGCGAGATGGCGGACGCAGGCGTCACCATCTTCCTCACGACGCAATACCTAGAGGAAGCCGACCAACTTGCCGACCGCATAGCCGTTCTCGACGGCGGTCGGATCGTCGCAGAGGGAACCTCCGCCGAACTCAAGCGACTCGTACCCGGCGGACACATCGAGCTGCGCTTCGCCGACACCGACGGGCTGGACGCCGCCACGCAAACCCTCGGGGTCGGCAAGCGCGATGACGACGCATTGTCGCTGCAGGTGCCTTCCGACGGCAGCGTCGGCGCGCTCAAGTCGCTACTTGCGCGTTTCGACGACGAATCGATTGCGATCGAAGACCTCTCGATCCACTCCCCCGACCTCGACGACGTCTTCTTCGCGTTGACAGGTGACACCACAGCACAGAAAGCCGCGACCCGATGAGCACCCTGACCCTGGCCGCCTCCGACTCGGCAACCATGCTCCGCCGCAGCCTGCGGCACACACTGCGCAGCCCCGAAACGATGATCACGACGATCGCCCTACCGATCGTGATCCTGCTGATGTTCGTCTACGTCTTCGGCGGTGCGATGAACGTCGACGGCGCCTACATCGACTACGTCGTCCCCGGCATCATTCTGTTGTGTGCCGGCTTCGGTGCCGGATCGACTGCTGTGAGCGTCGCGACCGACATGTCCAACGGCATCATCGATCGCTTCCGCACGTTGGCGATATCACGTACGTCGGTGCTGACCGGGCACGTCGCAGGCAGCGTGATCCGCAATCTTGTGATGACTGGGCTCGTCATCTGCGTCGCAGTACTGCTCGGCTTCCGTCCGACCACCGACCCCGTGCGTTGGCTCGGAGCCATCGCTGTGCTCGCTCTGTTCATCCTGGCGATTTCGTGGCTATCGGTTGCGCTCGGACTTGTCGCCGGCACACCGGAGGCGGCCAACGGGTTCACGTTCGTACTTATGTTCCTGCCCTACGTCAGCAGCGCCTTCGTGCCACCGGAATCCATGCCGAACGCCTTGCACTGGTTTGCCGAAAATCAGCCCGTGACGCCGATCATCGAGACCGTCCGAGGGCTCTTGATGGGCACAGCCATCGGTAACAACGCGGTCCTTGCGGTCGCCTGGTGTGTTGGAATTTCGGTGCTCGGATACCTGTGGGCACGTGCGCTGTTCAGGAAGAAGACCGCACGCTGAGCGCCCGGACCCTGCGCTGGGTGCGCGCCCGGAGCGAATAACCGGCTAGCCTATTACCGTGGAGTCGCGAGCCAGTACCAAGCCTGTGCGACGTCCGGACCCCGCTCTCGAGCTGCAGAACGACCCTCAAGAGCTGATGCCGAGACGTCGGCCAACACAGGAACGCAGCAAGAAGAAGTTCGACGCACTGCTCGCGTCGTCCCGCGAATTGCTCACCGATGTCGGTTTCGAATCCTTCACCTGCGAGGAAGTCGCAGCGCGCGCAGAGGTGCCGATCGGGACGCTGTACCAGTTCTTCGCTAACAAGTACGTGATCGTGTGCGAACTCAATCGTCAAGACCTGGTTGCCGTCTCGCAGGAACTCAACGACTTCAACGGCGAGATCCCGTCGCTCGACTGGTTGCGCTACATGAACAACTTCGTCGATCACCTTGCGCAACTGTGGACCTCGGACCCGTCGCGGCGCGAAGTGTGGCTCGCAATGCAATCGACCCCGTCGACGCGTGCGACGGGGGCGATTCACGAGAAGGAATTCGCGGAAGTCATCACGAAGATGCTTCGACCACTGACGCCACGAACGTCACGTGAGCGTCGCAAGATGATGGCCGAAGTGCTTGTCCACGTTGTGTATTCGATGCTGAACTTCTCGGTCCAGGACGATCAGAGCCATGCCGACGCCGTAGCCGAGCTGAAGCGGCTTATGGTCGCCTACCTGCTCGTCGCCGAGAAGGAATCCCGGACGAGGTAGGCGGCTTCGCCGCTCGTGAGTCCTTTCGGAGGGCCCGCCCTCCAAAAGGACTCACGAGGCGCGTAGCGCCCTACTCCGCCGGTTCGTCCGTCGGAGCCGGATCTTCCAAGATCACGACCGCACCCGCGGTGTCGCCATCGTGGGTCAGTGACAGATGAATCTTGGCCCGCGGCAAGAAGTCCTGCGCCAGACCGTGCAACCGAATGCTCGGCCGACCCCACGCGTCGTTGACAACCTCGATCAGCAGATAGGGGTTGTCACCGACCTGCGGACGACGGGCGAACCGCGACGACGCCCACGCTTTGAGCACCGCCTCCTTCGCCGCCCACCGAACGGCATAGCTGCGTGCCGGATCCGTTCCCTTGCCCTGGCAGTACCGCCGCTCGCCCGGGGTGAAACTTTCCCGGACCATCGTCGTACCCGCGCGTTCGAGCTGCTCGCCGAATTCTGACACTGTCACCAGGTCGAACCCGATTCCGATGATGCTCACGCGCAACCCGTCCCAGCGTTGTAGACACCGTCGTTGCCGAGGCGTGCGGTCTCCGACAGGAGCATGTCCGCTTCGAGCTGACGGATCTTGCCTGCTGCGACGTCGTCGCCACCGAGGCGGCGATCCGCCGGACGCTGATACAGGTTGTCGCCACCGCACATCGACTGCGAAAGCTTCTGCCTACCGTTGGCCGCACGCTCACCGGCGCGCAGCACGTAATCGGCGCGGCGTGCCGGCGCGATCGACTGAACGAACGCCTCCGGGTGCACGATCGCGACGAGACCCGACACGTGACCGAAGCCGAGGCTGGTCACCAGACCGGCCTTGAGCCCGTAGCTCTCACCGAAGCGCAGTGGCTGACGTGCCCAGACGAGGTGACCGAACTCGGCCATCTTGTCGTCGACACAGTCGAGGCTGCGGTTCGGCGGCACGACGCCCTGGCTGAGCACCTGGCACAGACCGTTGATCTGGAAAGCGGCTGCGCCACCCTTCGCGTGACCGGTGAGGCTCTTCTGCGACACCACGAACAGCGGTGCACCTTCGGAGCGGCCGATCGCCGCGGCGAGCCGTTCGTGCAATTCGGCTTCGTTCGGGTCGTTCGCATTGGTCGACGTGTCGTGCTTGGAGACGACAGCGATGTCGTCGGCCGTGACGCCGAGCGCATTCAGTGCTGCCGCCAGCTTCGATTCGCGGCCACCGCGTCCTGCACCGAGCGCACCGAGACCGGGCGCCGGGATGGACGTGTGGACGCCGTCGCCGAACGACTGGGCGAATGCGACGACACCGAGAACGGGCAAGCCCATCTCCAGCGCAACGTCACCGCGGGCCAGCAGCACAGTGCCACCGCCGTTGGATTCGACGAAGCCGCCACGCCTGCGATCGTTGGCACGGGAGAATCGACGATCGCTGATTCCCCTGGCGTGCATGACATCTGCGTCCGCGGTCGCGGACATGTCGGCGAAGCCGATGATCGCCTCGGTGCTGAGGTCGTCGAAGCCGCCTGCGACCACGAAGTCGGCCTTGCCGAGCTTGATCTTGTCGACGCCTTCTTCGACCGAGACAGCTGCGGTTGCACACGCTGCGACGGGGTGAACCATCGCGCCGTAGCTACCGACGTAGGACTGTACGACGTGTGCTGCGACGACGTTGCCGAGCGCTTCCTGCAGGATGTCGTTCGCGTGCGGTTCGCCGAGCATCGTGTCGACGTACATCGACCGGATGGACGTCATACCGCCCATGCCGCTGCCCTGGGTGTTGGCAACGAGGCTCGGGTGGACCCAGCGCATCAGTTCCGACGGCGTGAAGCCCGAGCTGATGAACGCGTCGACCGTGGAGACGATGTTCCACAGCGCGACTCGGTCGATCGAGCTCGCCATGTCGGCGGAGATGCCCCACTTGGTCGGATCGAATCCGGTCGGGATCTGGCCGCCGACCGAGCGGGTCAGCCTCATCTTGCGCGGCACCCTGATCTCGGTGCCCGCTCGACGAGTGACCTGCCAGTCGGTGCTGTCGGCAACCGGCGCGATGACGGTGTGCTCTGGGTCCGCGCTGTAGTAGGACCGCGCTTCGGTCTCGTTCGTGACGATGAACTTGAGGTCGTCGTCGAGGAACACCGAGGTGAGCAGCGGCGCGTGATTGTCGACCATCGAGCCGTCGTCTTCGTAGCGCCGAATGCCACAGCGTGCGACGACGGCGTCGTGGTACTTGTCCGCGATGTCGGCCTCGGCAACGAGGTCGCCCGACTCGGCGTCGTACCAGCCCGGCTTGGGATCGTTCTCCCACGTGACCAGACCGGTTGTCCACGCCAGCTCCAGAACTCCTGCGGCGGAGAGCTCTTCGTCGACCTCCATCTCGAAGCGGGTGCGAGCCGAACCGTACGGACCGACCTCACCGACGCCGACGATCACAACGAGATCGGCGGGATCGGCGGTGACCTCCGACCATGCGGGCGGAGCCAGCACGGTCGCAACCGACGGCGGTGCCGCCAGTGCGGAGATCGTCGCGAGGATTTCTTCGTCCGCCTCGGTCAGCGTGACGGACGGCGCCTCTGCGGCCCGCTTCGCCAGCGCTGGCAGGTCGAGGTTCGCCTCGGCCAAACCGCCGGTCAGGTCGACCTGGTTCGGCTTGTCGGCTGCGGCCAGACGCGCGTCCGGTGTGCACAGTTCGAGCAGTGCACTCGCCATGTCGAGCGTGGACCAGGTCCGCACTCCGGCTTCTTCCACGGCGTCGACCAACGGGTCGTTGTGACCCATCAGCCCGGTGCCGCGGACCCAACCGATCAGCGCATGCGCGATGGTGACGCGCTCTGCCCAGCTACGTTCGGCACTCCAGCGAGCGACGACGGCATCGAGGGCCGCCTTCGATTCGCCGTAGGCACCGTCGCCACCGAACAACCCACGGTTCGGGGAACCTGGTAGGACCACGTGGAGACGGCTGTCGACGTCGTGGTCGTAGCCGATCTTTCCGAGCCCACCGATGAGGCGTTCGACCGACCAGAGCAGTACGCGCATTTCCATTTCGGCGCGGGCTCCGGCATCGGCCAGATCGCCTGCGACGCGCGGCGCTGCGAACGGGAAGAGCAACGTCGGCGTAATTGCGCTCTTCGTGACCTTCTTCGCACCACCTGCGGTGTCGACCTGCTCGCTGCCGACCCAGTCGATGAGTGCGTCGACGTCGGCGTAGGACGCCATGTTCGCCGGCACGACCCAGAGTGCTGCGCCTGCCCGTGCGTTGTTGCGGTACAGGTCGCGGTAGAAGCCGAGCCGTTCGTCGTCGAGGCGCGAGGTCGTGACGACGACGGTCGCACCGCCACCGAGCAACTTGCCTGCGACAGCGGCCGCGATCGAGCCCTTGCTGCCGCCGGTAACGACTGCGACGTCGCTGCTGTACTCCCCGATTTCGGTTCGTACGGCGGCATCGGCAATCTGCCCGTAGGCAGCGGCGAGCACAGCCTTGTCGGCCACGGTTGCCCGCTGCTGCCACCACAGTGCCTGCGCTGCAACGGCTTTGCCAGCGCCGACGAAGGTGTCGGCAGTGATCGACGAGATCGAGTCGTCACCGATCCAGAGCCGTGCAAGATCTTCGCGAGCGGTCGCCCAGCGGTCGTCGAGCAGGACCGCACGCTTCCCGTCGAAGGACGGCGCAACGAGGCGTGGCCAGTCGGAGCCGAGCTCGGCCGACACGAGGTCGGCGAGGTCGGTTTCGGTGGACAGTGCCGCGACGGTCACTTCGTCGGTGAGGCCGAGCTGTTCGAGAACTAGGCGGGCAGCCGAGGCGAGGACGCCGTTGCGACCGGTGATGTTCTCCGTGAACTCACCGAGCGCGGCTGCGTCGACGGTGCCGCCGCCACCGCCACCGGTGGACGGCAGCGCAACGGAGATGCCACGACGCGAGGCAACTGCAGCCACAGCGGCGTCGATCACCTTGTCGACTGCGGCAGCGTCCGCGAGTGCACCGTCGGCGAGACCGCCGAGGCTGCCACCACGCACACTTGCACCGTCTCTGGTTCCGAGGGAGACCTCGGCCATAACGTGATTGGCCCAGCCGTCGCCGAGTTCCCAGACCTTCTTCACGCGATCGGTGATGGCGGCCGGACGACGGCCCGACGGACCGAACACCTTGCGAAGGTGGTCACCGATCGAATCCGACAGCACGGACCCGAACGGCTTGTAGGTACGGGCGAGCTTCTCGACAGTTCCCGCAAGGGCTGCCATGTCCGCATCGGCAGCGCCGTCGATGGCACCGAGCGACAGCTCCGAACCGAGGTCGACGAGTAGCTGGTTGCGGCGCGAGGAGACGCCGTCGCACAGTGCCTCGATCGTGTCGACCGGTCCGATCTGGTCGAGACGCAGCTTGGTCCAGAGTGCGATGAGCACCTTGGTCGCATCCGCTGCACTGAAGACGATGTCGTCCGGACGCGGACCACCCGACGATGCTGCGGGAGCGGCAGCGGGAGCGGCTGGTGCGGCGGCTGCTGCTTCGGGGGCCGCTGCGACTGGCGCCTCGTCCTCGTCGGCAGGAGCCGCGTCGACGTCGGTTGCGTAGACGACTGCGGCGTCACGCTCGATGTTGAGCACCTCGACGGGACCGCCGATGCGGCCGGGCAGCTTGAGCGTGTTGGTGGCGAGACCTGCGACGGTCGGAGCCGACGCGAGGCCGACCTCGATGAAGCGCTCGACGCCGAGGCCACCGTGCGCCTCGTCGGTGAACAGCAGATCCTGCGTCTCGATCCACCGGACCGGGCTGGCGAACTGCCATGCGAGCAGTTCGATCAACACGACGCGGCAGAGGTCGGCCGGGCGCGCTGCCCAGTCGTCGAAGTCTGCGAGCACCTCGTCGAGCGGCTCGGACGGAACGAGGTCGGCGATCTCCTGCACGAAGTCACGCTCGAGCGAGAACGGCTTCGGCACCAGGTTCGGAATGTAGCGTCCGACAAGGATTTCCGGATGCAGATCGGCAGGAAGCAACGCTTCGAGCTTGTGCCGGAACTCGGGAACTCCGTCACGAAGGACGGTCGAGTGGAACGGCACGTCGATGCCGGGAACCAGGATGAATGCCCGCTTGCCGCCGGTCTGCGCGCGGCGTTCGTCGATCTCGGTCTCCAGTTCGGCCAAGCCTTCGACCGTTCCAGCGATGGCGTACTGCGAACCGCGGAGGTTGAGGTTGACGACCTCGAGGAATTCACCGGTGCGCGAAGCGATCTCGGCGATGAAGCTCTGCACGTCGGCGTCGGCAAGGCCGATCTGGGACGGGCGGATCGCTGCCATGCGGTAGTTGCTGTTGCCCTTGTCGTCACGCGGCACCAGAGCGTGCATGGCCGAGCCACGCTGGAAGACGACCTCGAGTACTGCCTCGAGTGGCAATACTCCTGCCGCTGCGGCGAGTGCGTTGTACTCACCGACCGAGTGGCCCGCGAGGAGCGCGCCTTCGACGAAGGCACCCGACTCACGCAGTTCGGCGATCTGTGCGACACCGAGCACGGCCATCGCGACCTGGGTGAACTGCGTCAGGTGCAGCACGCCGGCGGGGTGACGGTGTTCGACACCACGTGCCTTGATGTAGGTCGGGTTGTCGCGAACGACCGCCAGGATCGAGAATCCGAGAACCTTGCGGGTGTGCTTGTCGGCACGGTCCCAGATGGCCTTGGCAGCCTTCGACCTGGTCCGAGCGTCGAGGCCCATGCCGGGCCGCTGGATGCCCTGGCCGGGGAACGCGTAGATCGTCTTCGGTACGGCGAGGCGTCCGGTTGCGACCATGACGAGGTCACCATCGACACGGCACGACACCTCGACGACCTCTGCGCCTGCATCGATCGCGATCCGGTCGACCCGGACGTCGATCTTGGCGCCGGGGCGAACCATGCCGAGGAAGCGTGTGGTCCACGCGGTGAGCCGACGGGCAGGAACACCCGCGGCGGCATCGGCAGCCGAGACGACTTGCTGGGCAGCGGCCGAGAGCCACATGCCGTGCACGATCGGGCTGCCGAGCCCGGCGAGCAGTGCCGCAGCACCCGAGGTGTGGATCGGGTTGTGATCGCCGGAGACCTTCGCGAAAGCCGCCATGTTGCGCGGCGCCTCGATCGTGGTGTCGCGGCGACGTTTGCGCGGTGTATCCGCAGCATCCGTGCCGAGTGCGCCACCGGCGCGCGGCGGATCCGTCAATTCGCCTGTGCCACTGCGACCGCGGATGGCGAAGCGCTCGACGAGCGTCGCGACGGTCGGTGTTGCCAAGCCGTGGTCACGCATCACGCCGATCTCGACGTGCACCTCGACGACGCGGCCGAGGTCGGTGTCGAGCACCGACGTCGATTCTGCGCGCACCGCGAAGATCGATGTGTCCGAGGGCAATTCGCGAACGAAGTTGACCTGGTGATCGAGGTGGACGAGATCGAGCATGCCTTCGATGACGCTGGTGCCCTCGGCCGTTCGCGTTGCGCCGAGCACGGCGAACACGGCGGGCCAGCAGGCGCCGACGACGACGTCGGGAACGGTTGTGCCGACCGTGTCGAGCTGTTCCGGCAGGCCGGACGACGTCACACCGCCGTGGTCGGCGACGAGGTCGGGCGACCAGGCGAGATTCAGATGCGCGACGGGCTTGCCCGCCGTGACCTTCACCTCCGGCAACTCGCCTGCGGCTGCGACGGCGAGCAGTGCCGACATCGCAGACTCTGCGTCGGCGTCGCTGACGACCGGTGCGCCACCGTCGTGTGTGGAGGACGGGACCGCGATGCGGATCTTCACCGAGGCGCCTGTGCTGTTGAGCGGCACCTCCAATTGCACGTTCTGCGAGTCGATTTCGACGAGCGAAGCGCCGGTGCGCTGATGTGTCGCACCGGATCCCGCTGCGTTGACGGTCCACTCCGAGACTTCGCCGAGGCGACCGACCGGGTTGCGGGTGAGGCGCGAGGACCACGTGACGTCGGGTGCCGCGAGCACGATGTCGACGGGGCCGACGGCAACGCCGGCGTCGCGTCGGCTTGCGACCTTCGTCGGGGCGACGCCGGCAGCGAGGAGCGCGTCCGTCGTGGCCTTCTCGAAGCGGTTGAGCAGATCGCCGACCGGCTCGTCGACGCGGGTGATACCTGCGACGGCGACGGTGCCGGGGATGACGCAGACCTGGTCGGCCGTGTAGCGCGGGTCGTGTGCCTGCCACAGCGAATCGGAGCGCCACCAGCGGCGTACGTCGCCGTCGACGACGGGAACGAAGTTGACGGGCTTGCCAGGCGTCTTGCACAGCGAGACGAAGAACGAGACGTCTGCGGGGTGCAGGATCGCGGTGTCGGTCTCCGGGTAGCGCGCCTTGAGGGCGCACAGGGCCGCGACGGGACGTTCGAGCGTTTCGGGATCGGAGAACAGCGTCGGGATGGGTCCGCGGTCGACCGGGTGCAGACGTGCCTCGGCGCGCTGCAGCATGTCGGCGAAGCGGTCGCGCCAGGTGCGGTCGAGCCACGGCGATTCCGTCGCGGCGTTCAGCACGTCGCCGAGGTCGGAACCGCAGTCGAAGTCCTGGTGCGGGTCGAGGCCGACGGCCAACTCGACGTAACGCTGCAGCCACTGGCCGTAGGTCATCGTCGCGATGTCGCCGAAGTACGGCTTCGCGGTGACGTCGAGTGCGGCGATGATCTCGTCGCGACGCTTCGCCACTGCTTCGGCGTCGCCCGCGACCTCGTCGAGGAGACGGCCGGTCCGCGACGCGGCGTTGTCGATTTCGTGGATGTCGGCGCCGAGCTGGCTACGGCCCGATGCCATGCCACCCTCTGCGGTACCCGCACCGACCCAGTCCGGCGTTCCGGGGGTATCGACGAGCAACTGCTTGACCTGAGGCGATGTGGTGGCCTCCAGCGCTGCCATGGCTGCCGTGCCGACGAGGATGCCGTCGAGCGGCATCTCCGGGTAGCCGTGCGCGGTGGACCAGCGGCCGGTGAGGTAGTCGGCAGCGCGTTCCGGTGTGCCGATACCGCCGCCGACGCAGACCACGAGGTTGGGTCGGGTCCGCAACTCTGCATAGGTCTCGATGAGCAGATCGTCGAGGTCTTCCCACGAGTGGTGACCGCCTGCGCGACCGCCCTCGATGTGCATGATGACGGGGACGTTCGGGACCTCGTTGGCGATCCTGACGACGGACCGAATCTGTGCGACGGTGCCTGGCTTGAACGCGATGTGCGCGATGCCGGCCTCGGTCAGCTCTTCGATCAGAGCGACCGCTTCTTCGAGTTCTGGAATTCCCGCGGTGACGACGACGCCGTCGAACGGGGCGCCCGCGGCGCGTGAGCGCTGCACGAGCCTGCGACCGCCGAGCTGCAGCTTCCAGAGGTAGGGATCGAGGAACAGCGAGTTGAACTGCGCTGCGCGGCCCGGCTCGAGCAGGGTGCGGAGTTCGGCGACGCGATCGAGGAAAATCGGTTCGGTGACCTGGCCACCGCCGGCAAGCTCGGCCCAGTGGCCTGCGTTTGCCGCTGCCGCAACGATTTTCGCGTCGACGGTCGTCGGGGTCATGCCCGCGAGCAGGATCGGCGAGCGACCGGTGAGCTTGGTGAACGCCGTCTCGACGACGACGCGACCGTCAGGAAGCGTGACGGGCTTCGGCGCGAAGGTGGACCACGCTGTGCGGACCTCCGGCGTCGCGCCCGGGGTGAGCAGGTTGCGCTGACCGCCGCGAGTCGCGACGGGGATAACGCCGATGTCGGTGCCGCGCAGGGCAGCCGAGGTCATGCGGGTGAGCAGGTCGCCCGGACCGAGGTCGAGCACCCAGCGGGCACCACTTGCGACGATCTTCTCGGTCTCGACGACCCAGTCGACCGGCTCGAAGAGGCAGCGTGAGGCGATTTCACGGGTGCGCTCGACGTCGATGCCACACTTCGCTGCCCAGTCACCGGCAATGTCGACACATTCTTCGATCGTCGGGTGATGGAACGCCAGGCCGACAGCGATCGGCTCGAAGACGGGTGCGAATACGGCTCCGCCACGCTTCTTGGCGTCGCGTTCCTTCGTCTGTTCGGCGGTGATTTCCTTGCAGCGATCGCGGAGTCGTTCGAGTTGCGCGGGTGCGCCGGATACGACGACGCGACGGCGGCCGTTGCGGATGGACACGAACGGCGCGATCTTCGGGTCGACGCCCTCGGCGACCTCTGCGACGACGGCGCGCAGTTCGTCGGGATCGACGTTGGCGACCGACATCATCGGCGAGCGCGGCGAGGAACCGATCAGCCCGCGGCGGCGGCCGACCAGCGCTGCGGCAGCACCGGACAGCTGTGCGATCGCGAGCAGTTCGGCGTCACGTGCCGCGTCGTCGCCTACCGAGTAGACGCCGAGGAGGCCCTGGGAATGGCCGACCGAGACCACCGGACGGGTGACAGCCGGATCGATGCCCTGCAGCGTCAGCGCGCGCAGTGCTGCGAGCTGGCACAGGAAGATTCCGGGAGGCGACACGGGCGCAGACGTCAGCACCGTGTCGGACGGACCGGGGTTGCCTTCGCCTTCTTCGGCGAGGTCGCGCTCCAACATCCAGCCGATGGGGTCGAAGCCGAGCGGCCGCACGACGAGGAGGTCGTCGGCGACGGGTGCGATCAGCCGGGTTGCCTCGTTGACGAGGTCTGTGATCTCGGGTTCGATGCCGCTGTCGCGGGTGATTTCTTCGAGTGCATCGAGCCACGACGATCCCTGGCCGCCGAATGCGATTGCGTAGGGCTCCCCTGCCAGCAATCTGTCGATAAGCGGTGCCCTGCTCGGTGCTTGTGGCTTCGAGCCGTTGGGGGCTGGGCGTGGGGACGATTGCGAGCCTCGTCCGTTACCGGGTGCTGCGCTCTCGTTTATCGTCACGCGGGGGTTCCTCTCGTGGACTACATGTGTTCAAGCCGGAATGAAACGAGCCACCGACGGGTCTGCGGTGACCGCGCTAGCCGACTGCGAGTGCCTTGATCAGGTATTTCAAGGGTGTCACAGAATCATGAGGAATCCCTCAGGTTTCTCCGCTGTGCATGTTTCCAACGGTGACAAAAGTGGTACGAACGAACCAGTAACTTACGGACGAGTAGCCGGGTTTGCGCAGGCGACAGCGGTGGACAACCGACTAAAACCTGAGGGATTCCTCATGTTGATTGTTATCAATTCGTTATATAGTGATTTCGCGTACTCGCCAGTAGACCGAAAAGCGCCCTACCAGGGCTCGAGGCGGTGGCACGGATGGCGTATCTTTGGACTCGCTCGCGCGAGTGGCGGAATTGGCAGACGCGCCAGATTTAGGTTCTGGTGTCTAAGGACGTGGGGGTTCAAGTCCCCCCTCGCGCACAGGTACCGTCTTAAGGGTGACGAGCGTGCCCCGCAGGCGTAGACCAGCATTGATTCTGCTGGTCGTCCTCGTCGCACTCGGGTGTCTCGCCCTCGGCTGGTGGCAGTGGACCCGATACGAAGCCACCGGCGGCACCGGCCAGAATCTCGGCTACGCACTGCAGTGGCCCCTGTTCGCCGCCTTCTCGGTCTATGCCTACCGACGCTTCGTACAACTCGAAGAAGTCGCCGCCGAACCCGAATCCGCGGCCAACACCGCCGACCGAAGTCAGGCGCGAGAGATACCGGCAGACATCCTGCCGCCGCGGCCTGCCGCGCTCGTCAGCGACGACATCGACCCCGCAACATCGGAATACAACCGCTATCTCGCCGAGCTGCACGCCGGCGACACCGACAGGAGCACGGCTTGATGGCCAGCCCGGACAACGTCACCTCGGCCCAATCGACCCAGGATCAGGCCGAGCGGACCGCTACCCCGGCCGACTCGAAGATCCCAGGCGCTCTGCTGCGCTACCGGGTCCTCGCCTGGACGACCGGCCTGTGGCTACTCGTACTCACCGTCGAAGTGATCGCCAAGTACGGCTTCGACGTCGACAACTTCGGCTGGGTCGGCATCGTCCACGGTTGGGTTTATTTCGCATATCTCATCGTGACGATCGATCTCGCCGTGAAAGTGCGCTGGCCCGCGCTGCGCACGATCGGGACATTGCTCGCGGGCACGATCCCGTTGCTGTCGTTCGTCGTCGAACACCAGCGCACCGCACAGGTCAAACGCGACTTCGGCCTGAAATAGCGGAGTTTCTAGCGGCCTGCCGCGTAGTCGGACAGGGCGGCAACGAGCAACCGCAGGGCGCGGCCACGATGGGAGGCCGCGTCCTTTTCGCTCGGTGAGAGTTCGGCCGCCGACCTGGTTTCGGACTCGGGCACAAAGATCGGGTCGTAACCGAAGCCACCGTCCCCGCGCGGCTCGTGGGCGATCGTTCCCGGCCATTCGCCGCGAACGACGATCGGCTCGCCTCCTGGAATCGCGAACGCGCACGCCGAGACGAACTTCGCGCCGCGACGCTCGTCGGGGACATCGCCGAGCTGGGCAAGCAAGAGCTGCGTATTGGCGGAGTCGTTGCCGTGCACGCCGGACCAGCGAGCCGACAACACTCCCGGCATACCGTTCAACGCGTCGACCTCGATGCCGGAATCATCTGCGACACAAGCCAATCCAGTTGCCGCGGCACCATCGACAGCTTTGACGACCGCATTGGCCTCGAAGGTTGCGCCGGTTTCGGGCGTCTCGTCGAACGCCTGCACTTCGTCCAGACCGACGACCGTCAGGCCCTCGATGCCGCTCTCGGTCAGCACCCGCCGCAACTCGTTGAGCTTCTTCGCGTTACGGCTGGCAACGAGGATAGGGCGCTTCGCGCCTCGTGAGTCCTTTTGGTGGTCGGGCCCTCCGAAAGGACTCACGAGCGGCGTAGCCGCCCCCTCTGCATCAGGCATCGTGGGGTCAGGCATCCTTCGGGGATACTCCGAACTTCTTCTTCGGCGGTTCGACCGGTTCCGGCAGTTCCCCCGGATACGGAAGTGCGAGTGCATCTTTCTGCACTTCGAAGATCCGCTCGCAGCCGAGCAGTGCCGAATCGAGCAACTTGTCCAGCGTCGACCGCGGGAAGGTCGCGCCTTCGCCCGTGCCCTGAATCTCGACGAGCGTTCCGGTGTCGGTCGCGACGACGTTCATGTCGACTTCCGCGCGCGAATCCTCTTCGTACGGGAGATCGAGCCGGACCCGACCGTCGACGACGCCGACGCTCACTGCGGCGATCGCGCACGAAATGGGTTGCGGGTCTTTCAGCCTGTTGGCTGCACGCAGGTACGCGACCGCATCGACGAGCGCCACATAGGCGCCCGTGATCGCCGCTGTGCGGGTACCGCCGTCGGCCTGGAGTACGTCGCAGTCGATGGCGATGGTGTTCTCACCGATGGCTGCCAGATCGATACACGCGCGCAGCGACCGACCGATCAGGCGACTGATCTCCTGGGTGCGTCCACCGACTTTGCCCTTGACGGATTCGCGCCCGTTCCTCGTGTGCGTTGCGGCGGGGAGCATGGCGTACTCGGCGGTGAGCCAGCCGAGGCCCGACCCCTTTCGCCAGCGCGGGACGTCGGTCTCGACGCTCGCGGTGCACATGACCCTGGTGTTTCCGAACTCTACGAGCACCGATCCTGCTGGGTGACTTGTGAATCCACGGGTGATGCGAATTTCGCGGAGTTCGTCGTCCGCCCGGCCATCGGCTCTTCTAGACACCTACGGGAGCCTAGACCGTCCACCGTTGCGGTCGGTGATCGGCCGTGATCTCAGAAGTCGAACGTCTCCCCGCACGACACCGCATGAACCGGCCCGGAGAACTCCGCCTTCGCCTCGGCGATCACGTCTTCGCGCGACGTCCACGGCGGAATGTGGGTCAGCAACAACTCCCCCACCCCGGCGCGAGCGGCGATCTGACCGGCCTCGGTACCGGAAAGGTGAATGCCGGGAGGACGATTCCCGGGATCGTGGGTCCACGAGGCTTCCGAAAGCAGCACGTCGGCGCCCCTTGCGAGGTCGTCGACCATCGTGCAGACCCCCGTGTCGCCGGTGTACGCGACGACTTTGCCCGTATCGGTTGTGAACCGCAGACCGTAGGACTCCGGTGGGTGATCCATCCGATACGGCGTGACGGCGTTGCCGCCGCCGAAGTCGACTTCGACACCTTCCGACCAGGGACGCATCTCGATCGTGTCCGACCAATCGTCGGTCTGACCGCCGTATTCGGCTGACGCGTTACCGATCCGCAGCGACGTGTCCGAGGGTCCGTAGACGATCGCCCGGCCCTTCGGCGGATTCGGGTGGTATCGACGCCACACCAGCAGTCCGGGTAGATCGAGGCAATGATCCGCGTGCAGGTGGGTGAGGAAGATCGACACTTCACCGGGGTCGGCATATCGCTGCAGGGCACCGAGGACACCTGGACCGAACTCGAGCACAACCGATCGCATGCCCGGAGAGGTGAGCAAATAGCCCGACGCAGGGGAATCCGGGCCGGACACACTGCCCGAACAGCCGAGCACGGTAAGACGCATAACGTCATGCTGCCATGCTCGGCGCGCTGCCAAAAAGCTTCCACCAGATTCGTCGGCACCACATCGAGAAAAGCGTCGGAAATGTGACCTTTGCACGACCTACACGACGACGTCCCAGCTAGCTCAGGCAGCGACAGCGCGCCGCTTGCGCGCCTCGCGATCGTCCGAGGAGACCGCCCACGCGGCGATCAGGCCACCGATGGCGCCGAACAGATGCCCCTGCCACGAGACGCCGGAATCACTCGGCAGCACGCCCCAGAGAACGCCGCCGTAGACGGCGAGCACCGCAAGTCCGATCAGAATCTGCGTGATGCTGCGGGTGAACAACCCACGCGCGAGCAGGTAGGTCAACCAACCGAAGATCAACACCGACGCACCCGCATGGTTGGTGCCCGCTCCGCCGGTCAGCCATACCCCGACGCCACCGACCACCCAGATGATCGCCGTCGCGTAGATACCGCGTGCGATGCCGGCGACCAACGTCAGAAAACCGAGTATCAGAACGGGAATCGTGTTGGCGATCAAGTGTTCCCAGCCGAAATGCAGGACAGGGGCGAACGCGATTCCCCACAGTCCGTCCGCCTCGCGCGGCTCGATGCCGAGTTGGTCGAGAGGATGGTTCGGGACGACTACGTCGACGAATTCGAGCACGTAGAGCATGACCGCGAAGCTGCCGACGAGCAGCGCCGCCGTCTGCCACGACGCCCGCTTCCGCGGTGCCTTCTTCGCGCCTGGCGGCGGCGGGCTTGCTGGAACGGACGTCGTTTTGGTTCCAGGTGTATCCAGTGCTGCGCGCAGTGCAGCGATCCGGTCGGGATCGAACGACGCGCCTATTCCAGACCCTTGCGTCATGTGCGCGCCCCTTCGTCGTCCATTCCAGATTCCGGCGTTCGCTCAGGCCCAGAGCTGGCCTTCGAGCCGGTCTTCCGCTTCTTCCAATGTACCGTCGTATGCCCCGGTCGACAGGTACTTCCACCCGCCGTCGCACACGACGAAGGCAATGTCCGCCCTGGTACCGGCCTTGACAGCTTTGCGCCCGACACCGAGCGCCGCGTGCAGAATGGCGCCGGTCGAGATGCCGGCGAAGATGCCTTCCTCGGCGACCAACTCACGAGTCCGACGCACCGCGTCGAACGGGCCGACCGAGAACCGCGACGTCAGCACATCGGCGTCGTAGAGCTCGGGGATGAAGCCTTCGTCGATGTTGCGCAGCCCGTACACGAGCTCGCCGTAACGCGGCTCCGCAGCAACGACCGCGATATCCGGCTTGTGCTCGCGCAGGTACCGACCTGCACCCATCAACGTTCCCGTCGTGCCGAGTCCCGCGACGAAATGTGTGATCTCGGGCAGGTCTGCGAGCAGTTCCGGGCCGGTGCCCTCGTAGTGCGCGAGTGCGTTCGCGGCGTTGCCGTACTGGTAGAGCATCACCCAGTCGGGGTGCTCGGCAGCGATACCTTTCGCCATTGCCACAGCCTGGTTCGAGCCGCCTGCCGCAGGCGAAGTGATGATCTCGGCGCCGTACATGGTCAGCAGCTGCCTACGCTCGATCGACGTGTTCTCCGGCATGACGCAGATCAGCCGGTAGCCCTTCAGCTTCGCCGCCATCGCAAGCGAGATACCGGTGTTGCCGCTTGTCGGCTCGAGAATCGTGGCGCCGGGGCTGAGCGTGCCATCGGCTTCCGCCTGCTCGATCATTCGAAGCGCGGGCCGGTCCTTGATGGAACCCGTCGGATTACGGTCCTCCAACTTCGCCCACAGCCGGACCGCCGGACCGTCCGCGTCGTCGTTCCAGCGCGGTGACAGTCGCTGCAGGCCGACCAGCGGAGTGTTGCCGAGCGTTGCAATCAGCGAGTCGTACCGCGCCACGCGTCAGCCGCCTGCAACGGCAGGGAGGATGGTGACCGAATCGCCGTCGGCGACCTCGGTGGCGAGCCCGCCGGAAAAGCGGACGTCCTCGTCGTTGACGTACACGTTCACGAAACGGTGCAGTTTGTCGTCGGCGATCAGGCGGCCCTTGATCCCGCTGTGATTGGCGTCGAGGTCGTCGATGATGGCAGCGAGGGTGGATCCTGTTGCCTCTACGCGCTTTTCGCCGCCCGTGTGCGTGCGGAGAATCGTCGGGATGGACACGGTGACAGACATGGTGTGCTCCTGGTTTGGGCTGTGAGAAAAGCTGCGTTGATTAAAAGCTGCGTTGACTACTTGGACGGATATTCGGACACGATCTCGACCGGTTCTTCGGTCACGACTCCGTCTGCGATCCGGTAGCTGCGCAGTTCGTGCACATCGGGATCACGGGTCGAAACAAGCACGTAGTGCGCGTCCGGCTCGGAGGCGTAGGAAACGTCGGTTCGGCTCGGATACGCCTCGGTCGCCGTGTGGGAGTGGTAGATCACAACAGGGACTTCGTCGGCATCATCCATCGCTCGCCACAACTTCAACTGCTCGCCGGAGTCGAAGCGGTAGAAGGTCGGCGAGCGCTCTGCGTTGGTCATCGCCACGTAGCGCTCGGGACGGTCCGAACCCTCTGGACCTGCGATGATGCCGCATGCCTCGTCCGGGTGATCGGCGCGCGCATGCGCGACCATCGCCTCGACCAGGTCAGCCTTGATGACGAGCAAACTTCACCCCTTGTGGTCGGTGATCATCGGTCCGGGCCGTCGGACCCGATCGCCGACGACAACAGCTCACGATAAGCGGGTATTCCCGCGACCGGCGTCGCTGCCAGCACGGCGCCGACGATGGCCCGCTCGACTGCAACAGCAACCGCTGCGCAGATCGCGTCGGTCAACGGCAGTTCCGACGCGAATGCCGCAGGTATGGGTACTGCGCTCGGCGCGACTTCGAAAGTTCCTGTCGCGAGAGCGAACATGGTGTCCCCATCGAGCGGTGAGTGCGCAGGACGGATGGCGCGGGCAAGCCCGTCCTGCGCTGCGATCGCCAACCGTCTACAAGCCGATGCGCTCAGCGGGGCGTCGGTTGCGACGACACCGATCGTCGTGTTGAGGCTGGTGTCCTTCTTACCGAGGTCGTTTGCCGCAGCGAGTTGTTCGGCAGATGGAGCAACAAGTCCGAAGAAATCCGCGCCGTCGCTACCCGCTCCCCACGGCAGGCCTGTCCGTGGATCGAACACCGACCCGACCGGGTTCGCAACGACGACCGCTCCGACTGTGACCCCCGCCGCGGGTCCGTCGGCGATGACGATGCTGGCCGTCCCGACGCCGCCCTTGATCGAACCCGCCCGCGCGCCGACGCCTGCGCCGACCGAACCCGTTTCGAAGTCGACGGCCGCAGCATCGGCCGCGCGATAACCGAACTCCGCTGTCGGGCGAATACGCCAATCACCCACTGGCAGATCGAATATCACCGCAGCGGGAACGATCGGAACCAGTTCGTCGGGCTTGCCCATCGGGATGCCTTCGCGGTGTTCCTCACACCAGGCCATGACGCCGTCCGCCGCCGCAAGGCCGTACGCGCTGCCGGCGGACAGGACGATCGCGTTGACCTGCTGGACCGAATTACTCGGGTCGAGGAGGTCGGTTTCCCTGGTCCCCGGCCCTCCCCCGCGCACGTCGACCGATGCGGTCGCGCCACCAGGAACCAGGACGACCGTGCAGCCGGTCGCCGCGCCCGACCCGAGTGTGGCGTCGGCGTCGCGCTTGTAGTGATGGCCGACGAGCACTCCGACGACGTCGGTGATCGAGTTGTGCGGACCGGGTCTCATATGCCGTCCTCCGGCTCGGATGGGCTAGGTCTTACGGAGACAGTGCGACGATCAGCGAATCCTGCATCCACGTGAGCCAGTGGTAGACATCCAAATGCGGTGCACGTGGATCCGACGGATCGAGATGATCGGGAGTATCCGCGTCGATTCCCAACGTTGTTCCCAGCGCCAGCCGTACGTCGTTGAGACCGGCAAGCCAGGCGTCGGCTTGCTCGGGCGTGAGCAGCACTCGGCCGCCCTCGGCGGGGAGCGTGTCGAGAATGATGTGACCGGCGGTCAACTTTTCGTCGATGATCTCGGGCTCGTGCAGACTCCGCAGCGCGCCGTTGACATCGGCGTTGTCGGCTTCGGGTGAATCTGCCTCGCTGCGATAGAAATCGGGCAGCAAACGCGCAAGCGACGCATCGTCGGGCGGGGCGCTGCTGCCGACCCTGAGTCCGGTGAGCGCTGCGAGGTCGTCCTGCGGCGTCGCGTCCGCTCGTTCCTGCAACAAACCGAGAACGGACGAGACGAGCGACCGTAGGACCGCCGCCTCCCGCGCATCCATCTCGGAGCGAAGCTTCACTCCACCCAACGAATTCTTTCGGCTCCACGTCCGCAACTGAAGTCCCTTTGTTCCTTACCACCCCGGCAAGCGGGGCATGTGTCTGCGCACGTCCGTTTCGGTATCGACGAACGTGTTCGCTAGTCGTCGCGCTGCATCGTTGCCCAGAGCCCGGCGGCATGCAACCTGCGCACGTCGTGTTCCATCTTGTCTCGGGATCCGGAGGAGACGACAGCCTTACCTTCCTGGTGTACCTGCATCATCAGTTCGGTTGCCTTGGCTTTGCTGTAGCCGAAGAGCTTCTGAAAAATGTAGGTCACGTAATGCATCAGGTTGACCGGATCGTCCCATACGACGGTCACCCACGGCCGGTCCTCCGATTCCAGCACATCTTCGACCTCTGCTGTTTCCGGAGTGGCCTGTGGAGTCGCCGATAGCGTCGCTGTCGGGGTTGAAGTCATGCACAGAGCCATAAATCAAGGGTACGACCTTCTCCGTGGACGACACCACCCGTCCCGGCTCGTGCTCGTAAGGTGGTCTGGTGCCAATCGATATCGCGCCGAGTACGGCGCTGCTGACCGACCAGTACGAGCTGACGATGCTTGCCGCTGCGCTGGCGGACGGTTCCGGTAGCCGTCGGTGCAGCTTCGAGGTTTTCGCTCGCCGACTCCCCGATGGGCGAAGGTACGGCGTCGTCGCAGGCACAGCACGACTGCTCGATGCGCTTGCTCGATTCAGGTTCGGCGAGCCCGAGCTCGAGATCGTCGGAAAGTTCCTCGACGAGCGCACCCTCGACTGGCTGCGCAACTACCGCTTCTCCGGTGACATCGACGGCTACCGCGAGGGCGAACTCTACTTCCCAGGCTCGCCGATCCTCACCGTTCGCGGCACGTTTGCCGAAGGCGTGCTGTTGGAGACGTTGGCGTTGTCGATTCTCAATCACGACAGTGCGATCGCCTCTGCCGCGGCACGAATGGTCAGTGCCTCCGACGGTCGGACGATGATCGAGATGGGCTCTCGGCGGACCCACGAGATGGCAGCTCCCGCGAGTTCTCGTGCGGCCTACCTCGCCGGATTCACCGCTACGTCGAACCTCGAGGCCGTGCGGCGTTACGGCGTGCCAGGCACCGGAACCAGCGCACATGCCTTCGTACTGCTGCACTTCGATACCGACGGTGCGGGCGAGGCGGAGGCGTTCCGCACCCAGGTCGAGGTCCAGGGTGTCGGCACCACGTTGCTCGTCGACACCTACGACATCACCGAGGGCGTCAAGACTGCGATCGAGGTGGCCGGACCCGAACTCGGTGGCGTGCGAATCGATTCCGGTGACCTCGGCGTTCTTGCCAGGCAGGTCAGGCAGCAACTCGACGACCTCGGCGCGACGAAGACCAAGATCGTGCTGTCTGGCGACCTGGACGAATACGCGATTGCGGCTTTGCGTGCCGAGCCTGTCGACGCATACGGCGTCGGAACGTCGCTGGTGACCGGCTCCGGAGCCCCGACCGCAGGCATGGTCTACAAGCTGGTCGAGGTCGACGGTGTTCCGGTCGCCAAGCGCAGCAGCCACAAGGAATCCCGCGGCGGGACGAAGCGTGCCGTGCGGTTGTCGCGCGACACCGGCACGATCGTGGAGGAACTGATCTTCCCGGCTGGCTCGCCGCAACCCGATGGCGGGGAATTTCAGAGCAGGGAACTGCAGACGCCGTTGGTCCGCGGCGGTGAACTTGTCCCGGAGCTGCCGACGTTGGAGCAATCCCGTGAACTTGTCGCCCGCGGCTTGGTCAGCCTGCCATGGGAGGGTCTCAAACTCTCGCGCGGCGAACCTGCCATCCCGACCACCTATTCGAGCTGAAACCCGCCGACTGGAAAGGCACGCTAGATGACCGGAAAAGCGCTGATCATCGTCGACGTCCAGAACGACTTCTGCGAAGGTGGTTCCCTCGCGGTTGCCGGGGGCACCGCGGTCGCGAAAGGTGTCTCCGAACTGCTCGGCAGCGAATCCGAGTACTCGGCGATAGTCGCCACCAGGGATTATCACGTCGATCCGGGCGATCACTTCTCGGACAACCCCGACTATGTGGACAGCTGGCCACCGCATTGCAGGGTCGGGACAACGGGAGCGGATTTTCACCCGAACCTGCGAACCGAACGTGTCGAAGCCGTCTTTTCGAAGGGCGCCTACTCTGCGGCGTACTCGGGGTTCGAAGGCACCGGATCGGACGGCGAGACGTTGGTGTCGTGGCTGCGTGACCGTGACATCAGCGCTGTCGACGTCGTGGGTATCGCGACGGATCATTGCGTCAGGGCGACCGCTTTGGACGCCGCGGCGGCGAGTTTCGACACGCGGGTACTGCTCGATCTCACAGCCGGGGTCGCACAGGAGACGGTCGATGCGGCCTTGGACCAGATGCGCGCGGCTGGCGTCGTATTGACCGGAGCGGTACCGGTTCGGGGCTGATCGGTCGGCTACCGATCGCCTCTGCATCGGCGGCGGCCTCACGGGTAGCGAAACCGTTGAGGCGGTAGCAATGCTCTAGCGCATCCTCGGCCTGTGAGCGTGGCCACGAGTTCACAACACAGCCCTCGCCGTATGCCGCGCGGTTGCGCAGCTCCCAACGCAATCCGCCGGCCAGCCGGAGCGTGAATCCGCTACGTGGGACCAAGCACAATATCGTTGCTGCCATGGGGAATCGGCGCCTCTCTCGTGGTATTTCACGTGCAATCGCCAAGCACGGCAAACCGTCTCACGAGCCACCGACAAGAACGCCGCGGAACCGATTCCTTCTCGATCGGCGGTGTTCGAATCACCTCCCGACGGCCCGGCCTGGCGACCCGCGACGGTGACTGGCGCTAACCTGCTTCGGTGCCCGCACTTCCGTCCGTCCCCGAGCTGCTGTCGCTCGCTGTGCGCGGACTCGGCGGCACCGAGCGCGCGAGTCAGCTCACGATGGCCTCCGCCGTCGGCGGCGCCATCGAGTCCGGCGAGCACCTTGCTGTGCAGGCCGGGACCGGCACCGGCAAATCACTCGCCTACCTGGTCCCGAGCGTGCGGCACGCTGTCGAAACCGGACGGACGGTGGTCGTCTCGACCGCCACGATCGCTCTGCAGCGCCAACTCGTCGACCGCGACCTCCCGCGCTTGGCAGATGCGCTCGAACCTGCGCTCGGCCGCAAACCCGAGTTCGCAATACTCAAGGGTCGCAACAACTATCTGTGCCTCAACAAGATCAACAGCGCCGTCGAGGAACCACCCGACGACCAACTGTTCGACGCATTCGCGGTCTCCCGACTCGGTCGCGAGGTACAGCGCCTGAACAAGTGGGCGTCCGACACCGAAACCGGCGACCGCGACGAGGTCGTCCCCGGCGTCACCGATCGGTCGTGGCGGCAGGTAAGCGTCACCTCGCGGGAATGCCTCGGCAAATCGCGATGCTCCTACGGCGAGGACTGTTTCGCCGAGCGCGCCCGCATCAAGTCGGCGCAGGCCGATGTCGTCGTCACCAACCACGCCCTGCTCGCGATCGACGCGATAACCGGTATCGCTGTGCTGCCCGAACACGACGTCGTCGTCATCGACGAAGCTCACGAACTCGTCGACAGGGTCACAGCCGTTGCGACGGCCGAACTCGGCGAAGCCGCGATCGCAATCGCGGCCCGGCGGTGCACGAAACTTGTCGAAGAGCAGGATCTCGACCGCCTCGAAGGTGCGGCCGAGGCATGGGGTGGCGTACTCGACGAACTGAACGCCGGTCGCTGGGACTCCTTGCCGAACGGCGTCGACGCCGCACTGGCCCTGATCCGCGATTCGGCATGGTCGGTACGCACGGCACTCGCACCGACGCGTGGCATGGCGGCCGCGGATCCAGAGTCGGCGGCAGCACGCAACGCTGCGCTGTCCGCCATCGACGAAGTTCACGACTCTGCCGTCCGCGCGTTGACGGCATTCGACGAGCCCGATCCTTCGAAGCGTCGCGACGTGGTGTGGCTCGCCGTCGACGAGCAGCGTGGCAAGTCCGCAAGGAGGGTCGTGCGGATGGCACCGCTCTCGGTCGGTGGTTTGCTACGTTCGCGCCTGTTCGCCGAATCGACCGTCGTGCTCACCTCGGCGACGTTGCAGGTCGGCGGATCCTTCGACGGCCTTGCCATCAACTGGGGTCTGCCTGCGCAGACCCTTGCGCGCAGCGATACGGCGATGGCATCGGCGGTCGAGCCGCCGTCGGACGACGAGAAGATCAAATGGAGCTCCCTCGACGTCGGGTCACCGTTCGATCATGCGAAGTCCGGAATCCTCTACGTGGCAAAGCATTTGCCCGCTCCGGGCCGCGACGGACTGGCACCGGCGTACCTGGACGAGATCGAGGAATTGATTACGGCGGCGGGCGGTCGCACGCTCGGACTGTTCTCCTCGATGCGGGCTGCGAAGTCCGCGGCAGAAGCCCTGCGGGAGCGGATCGACACCCCCGTCCTGTGTCAGGGCGACGATTCGACGGGTGCGCTCGTTGCAAAGTTCGCAGCCGACGAGGCGACGTCGCTGTTCGGCACGCTGTCCCTGTGGCAGGGCGTCGACGTACCTGGTCCGTCGCTGAGTTTGGTCATTCTCGACCGCATTCCGTTTCCGCGTCCCGACGACCCGCTGCTCGTCGCGCGGCAGCGTGCGGTCGAGTCACGTGGTGGCAACGGCTTTATGGCGGTCGCTGCAAATCATGCGGCCCTGTTGCTCGCCCAGGGCACGGGACGATTGCTGCGAAGTGTCGACGACCGCGGTGTGGTCGCGATCCTCGATCCACGTCTCGCAACCGCTCGCTACGGCGGCTATCTGCGGGCGTCGCTGCCGCCGTACTGGGAGACCTCCGACCCGGCGATCGTCCGCAAAGCCCTAGAGCGGCTCCGCAGCTCGTGAGTCCTTCCGGAGGGCGGGACCACCGAAAGGACTGGCTCGAAAATGGGTAGGTGAGTGGGCAGGCGACAGCACCCGGCGCAGC
>NZ_JBIMSN010000009.1:0-42044 GCF_043944905.1 Antrihabitans spumae | reverse complement strand
AAGGCCGCTCCGCGGCTCGTGAGTCCTTCCGGAGCGCCCGACCTCCGAAAAGACTCACGACCCGTATGCGGCCTACTTCGATTCCGGCCGATCGATCAAGCGCAGCCATGTCCCATCGGACTGGCGTCGCACCACTTGGACCCGTCCGCCGGTGTTGTCGGACGACGCTGTCGACGTGAGCGCCAGATCGCCTGCCAATACTGTCGGGAGCGGCGCTTCGAAGAGAAAGGTCGGCCTTGCGGCGATCAATTTTTCGCAGACGGACGCAATAGCCGCCCGCCCAACCGTTTCGCTTCCCGGCGGGAATGCCAGTACGGCATCGGGCTCGTAGAGCAGGGCCATTCCGGCAGCATCGCCTGCATTCGCGCGCTCGACGAACAAGCGGGTGAGATCTTCTGGCGTCGAGGCTGTTTCGCGGTGTTCGGACATTGTCGTGACCCACTTTCTGTGTCTCCAATTGCTGTCATCCACCATCGTGCCGACCCGAGTAACTAGAAGTCCAACAGCTAGTTCTTCTCATAGCTAGAATCACCAGTTATGGAACTGCGCCAACTCGAATACTTCGTCGCTGTCGCCGAAGAAGCGAACTTCACGAGAGCCGCCGACCGCGTGCACGTCGCGCAGCCCGGGATCAGCGCCCAGATTCGCAAGCTCGAGCGTGAGCTCGGACAGGAATTGTTCGACCGATCCGGTCGAAGTGTTCGACTGACCGATGCGGGCAAAGCGGTGATGCCTTACGTACGTAAGGCACTCGGCGCCGTTGCCGGTGCACGCACTGCGATCGAAGACCTGAGTGGACTGGTCCGCGGGCGCATCGCAGTCGGGGTAGTCGGTGCGGGGCCCACGATCACCTTCGCCAACCACCTGACTGCCTTTCATGCCGAACACCCCGGAGTCGATATCGTTCTGGCGGAGGCAGATTCGGCCACGCTGCTGGATCGCCTCCGCTCGGGCGAACTCGATTTCGTCGTCGTCGGACTTACGAACGAGCCGACTCCCGACCTCACGATCCAGATTCTGAGCGAGGACCCGATCGTTGCGGCCGTTAGTCGCGACCACCCGCTTGCCGGTCGAACGTCGATACCGCAGAGCGCAATGCGTGACCTACCTCTGATCACCCTGCCGCGCGGCAACGGTGTTCGATCGAGGATCGAAGACGTCTGTGCCAGAGCGGGTTTCGCGCCGAGGGTGGCCTTCGAGACGAGCAACATCGCGGTCCTCACGCGGCTTACCGAAGCGGGTGTCGGCATCGCGATCGTGCCAGAACAGCTGGTTGCGATCATGTCGAAAGATTTGCTCGCGTTGGCGATTCGCCCCGAGATTCGTGCGCAGATCGCACTGGCCTGGCGTACGGAAGGTGCGATCAGTCCCGCAGCGGCTGCGTTCCTGCGTCGGATTCGTTGACACCTACCGCGTCGGCTGCGGTTGGAGTGTGCCGACACGGGCAGAGTAGAGCCGCGCTAGGTTGGTCCGATGCGCGCAATTCAGGTGACCCGGCTCGATGGCCCCGATGCGGTCGAGCTCAGCGAGATCGACGAACCGAACGGTGACGGCAAGGTCATCATCGATGTGCACGCGGCAGGTGTCGCGTTCCCCGACGCGCTGCAGACGCGTGGTCTCTACCAGTACAAGCCGCCGACCCCGTTCGTCCCTGGCAGCGAGATCGCCGGCGTCGTGCGTTCGGCACCCGAAGGATCGGGGTTCGCCGCGGGAGATCGCGTCGTCGGACTGACCGCGCTCGGTGGTGGTATGGCGGAAGTTGCTGCGCTGCAACCTGATCTGGTGTTCCCTCTGCCTGACAATGTCTCGCTCGCCGCCGGCGCGGGACTGCTCTTCAACGACCTCACCGTGCACTTCGCCCTGCGTAAGCGCGGGCGGCTGAGCGACGGCGAGACCGTGCTCGTCCACGGTGCCGCCGGTGGCATTGGTACGTCCACGTTGCGAATGGCGTCGGTGTTGGGCGCCGCCCGCACGATTGCCGTGGTCAGCACCGAGGAGAAGGCCCAGATCGCGCGTGACGCAGGCGCGACCGACGTCGTCCTCACCGACGGCTGGCTCGCAGCCGTTCGCGAACTCACGCAGGGCCGCGGCGTAGATATCGTCCTCGACCCTGTCGGCGGCGACCGCTTCACCGACAGTCTGCGATCGCTCGCACCGGCAGGACGCTTGCTCGTGGTCGGCTTCACCGCGGGAGACATCCCGACCGTCAAGGTGAATCGGCTGCTGCTCAACAACGTCGACGTAGTCGGGGTCGGCTGGGGTGCTTGGTTCATGAGCCATCCGAAGTATCTCGCCGAGCAGTGGGAGCAGGTGCAGCCCCTGCTGGCGTCAGGGAAATTGGTTGCACCCGAACCGGTGACCTATCCGCTCGACCAGGCCGGTGCGGCCATCGCGTCGCTCGAAAACCGAACCGCGACGGGCAAGGTCGTCGTCACCGTTCGCTGACGGCTCCGAACACGGCGCACGGCGGTTGTGCGAATGAAACCCACCCGGCCGCGCGTCGGTAGAGTTCGGGTGTGCGAACCAAGCTGGGTGCGGCCGCGGCAGTTGCGTGTGTGGTCATGTTGTCGGGATGCGGCGGCGACAACGGTGGCGACGACGCGCCCGCAGGGAGCCCGCCGACCCGTGTGGTTTCGGAACAGGGGCCGTTCTTCGGCGAATGTGGTTCCGTTACCGACGACGAGGTCAAGGACGCTTTCAAGATGCCGGGCTTCGGCACGGTGACGCGTAACTCGGTCGGCTGCGTCTGGGAGGTCAGCGGTTCGACGGGACCGAGCGTGAGCTTCTCCTGGTACCGCGGCAGCCCGATCGGTCGCGAAGCGGCAGGCTCGGATCGATTGGCGCGCCCGCCGATGCCGGTCGAGATTCGTGGCCACAAAGGCTTCATCGGCCAGGTCCCAGGACTGCTGTGCGAACTAGGTCTGCAGTACGGCGACGACTTCTTCCACTGGTCGGTGACATTCGGACTGTTCCCACCGACGACGGACGAATGCGGAGTCGCTCGCCAGCTCGCCGAACTCACCGCATCGAGGGTGCAGGAATGAAATTCATCGGAACACCTCGTGTCCTTCGAGTGGTCGGCGCGTTGGCCGTCGCGGCCGGTCTGCTGACGGGTTGCAGCCAGACGATCGACGGCACACCGCGCGGTGAACGGCAAGCCGATGTGGGGGAGGACGGCGACTTCCGCAACCTGCTGGAGGAATGCCAGAACGTCACAGATCAGCAGATTGCCGAAACCGTCGGCGGCAATTCGATCGATCAAGCCTTCTATGGTGCGATCTGCCGGTGGGATGTCGGCGGTCCGAGCGGGCCGGCGAAGGTGACGTTCAATTGGTACGAGACGGGTTCCCTCGAGGTCGAACGTAAGACGCTGGAACAGCTGAAGTACGTCCTCACCGAGGTCAAGGTGCAGGGCCGCAGGGCAATTCAGCAGCAGCGGCCCAACGATCCCGATTCGTGTGGTGTCACCGCGGGTGCGCCCGATACCGGCATCATCGGATGGTGGGTCAACTATCAGCCAGGTAACCATCCCGATCCGTGCACAGCTGCGATCAAGTTGGCGGAGCTGACTTTGAACCTGAGTCGCTGAGTCCGGTCCTGCACAACCCCCGAAACACGTACTCTGGACACAGGTTCATCCAGCACACGTTTGGCCGCTTTGACCTTCGGGCGCGCCGACGGGTATCGTGGATCGCTGTGCCCGGAGCATGCGGGCAGGTTTGTGTGCAAAGTTTAGGCCAGCGAGAGCGGCTGACTATCTAGTCGTGCCCCGGAACTGGCCTTGCAACTGCGCGCGACACACCCGACCTCGGGACAAGAGGCAGGGTCACCAGCTCGAAGACATGAAGTTCCACCACAGCGTTAACTAATTAGCGTTAACCAGAAACAGGAAAGCCGGTCTATGCCAACCATCAACCAGCTGGTCCGCAAGGGTCGCCACGACAAGGTCGCGAAGCTCAAGACCGCGGCCCTGAAGGGCAGCCCCCAGCGGCGCGGCGTGTGCACTCGCGTGTACACAACCACTCCGAAGAAGCCGAACTCCGCGCTTCGTAAGGTCGCGCGTGTTCGCCTCACGAGCTCGGTTGAGGTCACGGCCTACATCCCCGGCGAAGGCCACAACCTGCAGGAGCACTCGATGGTGCTCGTTCGCGGCGGTCGTGTGAAGGACCTTCCGGGTGTGCGTTACAAGATCATTCGTGGCTCGCTCGACACGCAGGGCGTGAAGAGCCGCAAGCAGGCTCGCAGCAAGTACGGCGCCAAGAAGGAGAAGAGCTGATATGCCACGCAAGGGCCCCGCACCCAAGCGTCCGCTGATCAACGACCCGGTTTACGGGTCCCCGTTGGTCACGCAGCTGGTCAACAAGATCCTGCTCGACGGTAAGAAGTCGACTGCAGAGCGCATCGTGTACGGCGCGCTCGAGCAGGCCCGCGAAAAGAGTGGCACCGATCCGGTCGTCACCCTCAAGCGCGCACTCGACAACGTCAAGCCGGCCCTCGAGGTGAAGAGCCGCCGTGTCGGTGGCGCCACCTACCAGGTGCCGATCGAGGTCCGTCCGGGCCGCGCCAACACGTTGGCGCTGCGCTGGCTGGTCACGTTCTCTCGCGCTCGTCGTGAGAAGACGATGGTCGAGCGTCTTGCCAACGAGCTGCTCGACGCAAGCAACGGTTTGGGCGCTTCGGTGAAGCGTCGTGAAGACACGCACAAGATGGCCGACGCGAACAAGGCGTTCGCCCACTACCGCTGGTGACCCGAAGCTCGCTTCGGGTCGGCCGAGCCCCTCGGGCTCGGCCGCGGAGCGAAGCGAAGCCCTTCGAAAAGAACAGCCTTTAGTCCGAACTATTGCCGGAGGCAACTAGTGGCACAGGACGTGCTCACCGACCTGAACAAGGTCCGCAACATCGGCATCATGGCCCACATCGATGCGGGTAAGACCACCACAACCGAACGCATCCTCTTCTACACCGGTATCAGCTACAAGATCGGTGAAGTTCACGATGGCGCAGCCACGATGGACTGGATGGAGCAGGAGCAGGAACGCGGCATCACGATCACGTCGGCTGCCACGACTTGCTTCTGGAACGACAACCAGATCAACATCATCGACACCCCGGGTCACGTCGACTTCACGGTCGAGGTCGAGCGCTCACTGCGCGTCCTCGACGGTGCCGTTGCCGTGTTCGACGGCAAAGAAGGTGTCGAGCCGCAGTCGGAGCAGGTCTGGCGTCAGGCAGACAAGTACGACGTTCCCCGCATCTGTTTCGTCAACAAGATGGACAAGCTGGGCGCCGACTTCTACTTCACGGTGCAGACCATCAAGGAGCGCCTCGGCGCAAAGCCGTTGGTCATCCAGCTGCCGATCGGCGCAGAGGACAGCTTCGAAGGCATCGTCGACCTGGTCGAGATGAACGCGAAGGTCTGGCGCGGCGAGACCAAGCTCGGTGAAAAGTACGAGGTCGTCCCGATTCCCGACGATCTCGCCGAGCTGGCCGAGCAGTACCGCACGGAGCTGCTCGAAACCGTCGCCGAGTCCGACGAGGCGCTGCTCGAGAAGCACTTCGGTGGCGAAGAGCTGACGATCGACGAGGTCAAGGCTGCGATTCGCAAGCTGACCGTCAACTCCGAGCTCTACCCGGTGCTGTGTGGTTCGGCGTTCAAGAACAAGGGCGTTCAGCCCATGCTCGACGCCGTCATCGACTACCTGCCGTCGCCGTTGGACGTCGAGGCCACCACCGGCCACGCCCCCAACAACGAAGAAGAGGTCCTCACTCGCAAGCCCGACGCCACCGAGCCTTTCGCAGGCTTGGCGTTCAAGGTTGCGACGCACCCCTTCTTCGGCAAGCTGACCTACGTCCGCGTGTACTCCGGCAAGGTCGACTCCGGTGCCCAGGTCATCAACTCGACCAAGGGCAAGAAGGAGCGTCTGGGCAAGCTGTTCCAGATGCACTCCAACAAGGAGAACCCGGTGTCGACGGCCAGCGCCGGACACATCTACGCGGTCATCGGCCTCAAGGACACGACGACCGGCGACACGCTCAGCGATCCGCAGAACCAGATCGTTCTCGAGTCGATGACGTTCCCGGACCCGGTCATCAACGTCTCCATCGAGCCGAAGACCAAGTCCGACCAGGAGAAGTTGGGTACGGCCATCCAGAAGCTGGCCGAAGAAGACCCGACCTTCTCGGTCAAGCTCGACGAGGAGACCGGCCAGACCGTCATCGGCGGCATGGGCGAGCTCCACCTCGACATCCTCGTCGACCGCATGCGTCGCGAGTTCAAGGTCGAGGCCAACGTCGGCAAGCCGCAGGTGGCCTACCGCGAGACGATCACCAAGTTGGTCGAGAAGCACTCGTACACCCACAAGAAGCAAACGGGTGGTTCGGGTCAGTTCGCCAAGGTGATCATCAACGTCGAGCCGTTCCACGGCGAAGACGGTTCGCACTACGAGTTCGAGAACAAGGTCACCGGTGGCCGCGTTCCGAAGGAGTACATCGGATCCGTCGATGCCGGCGCACAGGACGCCATGCAGTACGGCGTACTTGCGGGCTACCCGCTGGTGGACGTCAAGGTCACCTTGACCGACGGTGCGTACCACGACGTCGACTCTTCCGAAATGGCGTTCAAGATCGCCGGCTCCGCCGCGTTCAAGGAAGCTGCTCGTAAGGCCGGTCCGGTGATCCTCGAACCGATGATGTCGGTGGAGGTCACCACGCCCGAGGCATACATGGGCGACGTGATCGGCGACCTCAACTCCCGCCGTGGCCAGATTCAGGCCATGGAGGAACGCAGCGGTGCACGTGTCGTGAAGGCACTGGTTCCGCTGTCTGAAATGTTCGGCTACATCGGAGACCTTCGGTCGAAGACTCAGGGCCGGGCGAACTACTCGATGGTGTTCGATTCCTACGCAGAGGTTCCGTCGAACGTCTCGAAGGAAATCATCGCGAAGGCAACAGGCGAATAAGCCTGGAGCCGAAGGCGACGGGTGAGTTCGCGTAAGCGAACGAGCCAATCGGGCACAACAGAGTAGTCCGATGCCTTGCACGACCGATTTATCAACCGCAATGCTGCAAACTGCAAGCACTGACAAGTCCAGGAGGACACCAAGTGGCGAAGGCGAAGTTCGAGCGGACAAAGCCGCACGTCAACATCGGGACCATCGGTCACGTTGACCACGGCAAGACGACGCTGACAGCGGCAATCACCAAGGTTCTGCACGACAAGTACCCCACTCTCAACGAGAGCTTCGCCTTCGATCAGATCGACAAGGCTCCCGAAGAGAAGGCTCGTGGTATCACGATCAACATCTCGCACGTCGAGTACCAGACGGAGAAGCGTCACTACGCTCACGTCGATGCTCCCGGTCACGCCGACTACATCAAGAACATGATCACCGGCGCGGCTCAGATGGACGGCGCGATCCTGGTTGTGGCTGCCACCGACGGCCCGATGCCCCAGACGCGTGAGCACGTGCTGCTCGCCCGTCAGGTCGGCGTTCCGTACATCCTCGTCGCGCTGAACAAGGCCGACATGGTTGACGACGACGAGATCATCGAGCTGGTCGAGATGGAGGTTCGCGAACTTCTTGCTGCGCAGGAATTCGACGAGGACGCTCCCGTCATCAAGGTCTCCGCACTCAAGGCGCTCGAGGGCGACGAGAAGTGGGCCGAGAGCATTGTCGAGCTCATGCAGGCCGTCGACGACTCGGTTCCGGACCCCGTCCGTGAGACCGAGAAGGCGTTCCTCATGCCCGTCGAGGACGTTTTCACGATCACTGGTCGCGGCACCGTCGTCACCGGCCGTATCGAGCGTGGCTCGGTCAACGTGAACGAGGAAGTCGAGATCGTCGGTATCAAGGAGAAGTCGACCAAGACGACTGTCACCGGTATCGAGATGTTCCGCAAGCTGCTCGACTCGGGCCAGGCAGGCGACAACGTCGGTCTGCTCGTTCGTGGCATCAAGCGTGAAGATGTCGAGCGTGGACAGGTTGTCGTCAAGCCGGGCACCACGACTCCGCACAAGGAGTTCGAAGGCCAGGCGTACATCCTGAACAAGGAAGAAGGCGGCCGTCACACGCCGTTCTTCAACAACTACCGTCCGCAGTTCTACTTCCGTACGACTGACGTCACGGGCGTTGTGACCCTGCCCGAGGGCACCGAGATGGTTATGCCCGGTGACAACACCGAGATGACCGTCAAGCTGATCCAGCCGGTCGCCATGGACGAGGGCCTGCGCTTCGCAATTCGTGAGGGTGGCCGTACCGTCGGTGCCGGTCGCGTCACGAAGATCATCGCGTAGTTTCACTCTCCACCAGTTCTGCCAGGCAGCGCCGGTTCCCTTCGGGGAACTGGCGCCGTTTGCTGTTCGCGACACCCGATAACGTGGTCGGTCAGACCTGGTCGTTGTGAAGGAGCGGATTGTGGGTAGAACGGCATTGGTGACCGGCGGAACCGGCGGCTTGGGCAGCGCTGTGACCGCGAAGTTGCTCGACGACGGTTGGCGGGTTGTCGTTCCATGGATCGCCGAACGCGAGATCGAACGTCTCGACAAACACCCGTCGCTGGAGCTGATCCAGGCCGATCTTTTCGACGAGGCGAGCGTCGCCGAGGTCGTCGAGTTAGCGGGTGGCCGCGAGGAAGCGCCGCTGCGCGCGGTCGCAAATCTCGTCGGTGGTTTTGCGATGGGCGGCAAGGTGCACCAGACGCCGATCGACGAGTTCGAGAAGTTGTTGCGCCTCAATCTGCGGCCGACGTACCTGACCACTCACGCCGCGGTGCCCTATCTGATCGAGGCAGGCGGCGGCTCGATCGTGGCGATCTCGACGAAAGCGGCGTTCTCGCCCTTTTCGGGAGCAGCCGGATACATCACGTCGAAGGCCGCCGTGTGGGCCTTCGTCAGCGCACTCGCCGTCGAGTATCACGACGATGGGATCCGGGTGAACGCGGTACTGCCATCGGTCATCGACACGCCGGGAAACCGCGCCAGCCAACCTGATTCGTCCCGTAAGGGTTGGGTGACCCCACAGGCCATCGCCGACGTCATCGCGTTCTTGTTCAGCGACGCCGGTGCCGCAATAACCGGTGCCCAGGTGCCGGTTCCCGGTGTGGGAACATGACGGGCGTGAGTGAGAGCGAACAGCGCGTCGTTGGGCGTGTGGTCATTGTCGGTGCCGGACTTGCAGGCTTACGCACAGCCGAGGAACTGCGTCGTTCGGGCTTCGAAGGCGACGTTGTGCTCGTCGGAAACGAAGAGCATCTGCCGTACGATCGGCCGCCGCTGTCGAAAGAAGTGATGCGCGGTGAGAAGGACGACACGACGCTCAAACCGAGAGAGTTCTTCGACGACAAAGGGATCGAGCTTCGTCTCGGTGCTCAGGCGTCCGGCGTCGACGTAGACACGAAGTCGGTTCTGTTTGCCGATGGCACCGAACTTTCCTACGACCAGCTGATCATTGCGACGGGCCTCGAGCCGCGGCGCATCGCAAGCTTCGGGGATCTCGGTGGCGTCCATGTGCTGCGGTCGCTCGACGATTCCCTCGCGCTGCGCTCCGAACTCGCACCCGGTAAGCGTGCGCTGATCGTGGGCGCGGGGTTCATCGGGTGCGAACTTGCCGCGAGCTTCCGCGCTGCGGGTGTCGAGGTGGTCCTCGTGGAACCGCAGCCGACCCCGTTGGCTGCCGTGCTCGGCGAGGAGATCGGCGGACTCGTTGCACGGCTGCACCGTGACGAGGGGGTGGACCTCCGTTGTGGGGTTGGAGTCGAGGCGCTGAAGCCGGCCGAGGGTGGCCGTGTCGGTAGCGCAGTGCTCAGCGACGGCACCGTCGTGGACGTTGATCTGGTGGTGGTCGGTGTCGGCTCGGTGCCGGTAACTGGGTGGCTCGCGGAGTCGAAGATCGCTTTGGCCGAACCTGCGGACGGTGGCGGGGTGCTCGCCGACGAGGTGGGTCGCACCGAGACCGACGGCGTTTGGGCCGTCGGCGACGTCGCTGCGTGGCGCCACAGCACCGGCAACCAGAAGCGGGTCGAGCATTGGTCCAACGCAGGCGATCAAGCGAAAGCGCTCGCGAAAGCTTTGGTCGGCGCGCAGTCGGGTCCTGCTGCGGTGCCGTACTTCTGGAGCGACCAGTACGACATCAAGATTCAGGCGCTCGGTACGCCGTCAGCGCAGGACACCGTGCATGTCGTCGAAGACGATGGGCGCAAGTTTCTCGCGTACTACTCCCGTGACGGCAAGCTGACCGGCGTCGTCGGTGGTGGCATGGCTGCGAAAGTGATGAAGGCACGTGCCAAGATCACCGCCGCCGCACCGATCGAGGAGATGCTCGGTTCGTGATCGTCGCACTGATCGACTCCGGGCTCGGGTTGCTGCCGACAGCTGCCCGACTGCGCAAGTTGCGCCCTGAACTCGATCTGCTGCTATCCATGGATCCTGCGGGCGCGCCGTGGGGTCCGAAACCCGAGTCGTGGGTTGCCGATCGTGTCGTCGCCGCGGCCGAGGCCGCCGTTGCCAATGGCGCGGAAGTCGTTGTGCTTCCATGCAATACGGCGACAGTGACGTCCGTCGATGCGGTCCGCGCGAAGCTGGGTGCCGCGATACCGGTGATCGGAACGGTCCCCGCGATCAAACCAGCGGCGGCGGTGTGCACCTCGTTCGCGGTGTGGGCGACGGCGGCAACAACTGCGAGTCGCTATCAGGCCGATCTGATCGACCGATTCGGCAACGGCGCAGAGGTTTTCGCCATCGCCTGTCACGGGTTGGCTGACTCGATCGATCGGGGCGATGTCGAAGGCGCACGGTCCGCTGTTGCTGCTGCCGCAGCGCTGACCCCTCGTCACGTGCAGGGTGTCGTACTCGGTTGCACGCACTACCCCCTTGTCATCGACGAGATCGCGGCGAGTCTCGCGCCGACGGTTCAGCTCTTCGACAGTGCGGATGCTGTTGCTGCACAAACTCTTCGACGGATCGATGCGCTCGGTCGCCCGTCGTCGGGTGGCGGAACGGTCCGCGTCCTGATCAACGGCGAGCCAGGTGAATTGCCTGCCGCCGCAGCGGCGTTCGACTACGGTCGCGAGCTGTCGCAGCCATGATCGCTGCCGACGTCGTCGCGGCGTTGGCCGCAGTGTCGGACCCGCTCGATGCGGTCCATCTGCAGCGGTTCTTCAAGACCGGTCCAGGCGAGTACGGCGAGGGTGATGTCTTCGTCGGAGTCCGCGTTCCCGCTACCCGGAAAGTGGTCAAGTCGTTCGCGGAGCTGCCCCTCGACGAGGTCGACGTTCTGCTCGACAGCGAAGTGCACGAGCATCGTCTTGCTGGTCTGCTGATCTTGAACGCGCAGTTCGCTGCGGCATCGAAACCGCGGAACTTCGACGTCGAGAAGCAGGAGCGTGTCGTCGATCGCTATCTCGGCGCGATCGGCCGGCGCCGGGTCAACAACTGGGATCTGGTCGACTCCTCGGCCGAGAACATCTTGGGCCCATGGCTTTTCGATCGTCGGCGCGATCTGTTGTTCTCGTTCGCTCGCAGCGCTGATCTGTGGGAGCGCCGGATTGCGCTCTTGACGACGTTCCATTTCATCAAGCAGGGCGACGCGTCGACGACGTTCGAACTTGCCGAGTTACTACTGCCCGACCGTGCGGACCTCATCCAGAAGGCGCTCGGCTGGATGCTCAGAGAGGTGGGCAAGAAGGTCGATGGGGCGCTGTTGCTGTCGTTTCTCGAGCAGCACGCGTCAGCGATGGGCAGGACGGCCTTGAGTTATGCCACAGAACATTTGGACCCGGAAACACGTAGGGCGCTCCGCGCCTCGTGAGTCCTTTTGGAGGGTGGGACCTCCGAAAGGACTCACGAGCGGCGTAGCCGCCTATCGGCCTTAGAACTCGATTTTGACGTAATCGGAGACTGGGTGGGATTGGCAGCCGAGGACGTAGCCGTTTTCGATGTCTTCAGGGTCGAGGATCTCGGCATTGTCCATCTCGACCTTGCCTTCCAGCACCGTGCATGCGCACGAACCGCATTCGCCCTCTTGGCACGAGTATGGAACGTCGATGCCTTTGGCCAACATGATGTCGACGAGGGTCTGCTTACGCGGCCAGTTCAGCTTGTGGACCTCGCCGTCGAGTTCCACGTCGACCGTGGCTGCGTCCGCTGCGTCCTCGTCGGAAAGCTCGACTGGTGCCGAATCTGTAAATGGGTCGCCGGCAAGGGAATTGAACACCTCGGAGCGCACGTGACTGCGCGGGACGCCCAGATCGTCGAGGGCGCGATGTACCGCGTCCATGAACAATCCGGGACCGCACATAAACGCCTGATAGGAGAGGTAGGGCGCTGCGGCAAGCGCGAGCTGCGGGACCGACGGCAGCCCGTTGAGGCTGACGAGCCAGTGGGTGACCAGCAGCCGATCCGGGTACTGGGCTGCCAGCTCGCGTAGCTCTGCGGCGAAGATGACCGACGCCTCGTCCTGGTTTGCATACAACAGCACGACCTTGCCCGTGCCTTGTGACAGAGCGGATTTCAGGATCGAGATGACCGGGGTGATGCCACTGCCCGCGGCGAGCAGCAGCAGGTCGTCGTCGAGATTCTTCGGCGTGAAGTGACCGGACGGCGGCAGCACCTCGACGGTGTCTCCGACCGCGAGGTTGTCGCAGACCCAGTTTGAGCCGTAGCCCTCCAGCGTGCGTTTGACGGTGACCTTCGGTCGGTCGTCGGTGAACGGCGAGCTGGCAAGGGAATAGCAGCGTGCAACGGATCCGGTGCGGTCGCTCGGGATCCGTAGGGTCAAGAACTGACCTGGCTTGTAGGCGAAGCGATCGCGGAGTTCGTCGGGAACAGCGAATTCGATCGAACGGGCGTCGGGCGTCTCGTCGATCACTCCGGAGACGGTCAGTAGGACCGATCGAGAGCCGTGTGGCACGTCGTCAACACTGGTCATCTCCGACGAACTCCTCTCCGCTTGGTTCTTCGAGCATGGATCAAAAAGTAGAACGTGTTCTAGTATCGATGCTACTGGGACGGCTACTGGCGAACAAGTTGCGCTTCCAGGCCGCTGATCACAGTCGCTATGCCGAATTCGTAGACATACTTTCCGTTCAGGTCCGCCATGTGTTTGGTCGCCCTTGCCAGCGACTGCGGCAGCTGGTCCGGCATGTCCGCCGGGTTCGCCTTGCCGACGCGACGACGGCCGAACAGGTAGGTGTGGATCGTTGCGTAGGCGGCAAGTACATTTCGTGCCGAGAAGCCGGCATCGAACAGGATCGCCATCACCGCATCGATGAGATCGAGTTGTTTGCGCAACATCTGCTCGAGCAGCACATCGCCGAGTCCGGGGTGCTTGCGCAGTTTCTCGTCGATTTGGTCGATGAGCTCGCGCAACCGCTCCTGCCAGCTTCCGGAGCCGATGTCGGGAACGTGAATGCCGGCAAGCGCGGCGGACGCAACCAAGTCGAGCAGGCCGCTCTTGTCGGCGACGTAGTAGTACGGGGCCATCGGAGACACGCCGAGTTCGCGGGACAGGCGTCGCATCGAAAGCTTCTCGACGCCGTCGACCCGGACGACCCGCAGTGCGGCCTCGACGATCTCGGCCTCCGACAGCGAACCCGTTCCCGAGCCCGCCGGGCGGACGGAACGGTCGGCGCCGTAACCCTCCGGGGACTCGGCTGCTGCTCGGGGTTGATTCATTGCTGGGTCGGCTCCGCTTGTCGATCTGGGCTGGTCGGACAATCCTGGCAAGTCTAGTGCCCCGCTAGTCGGCGTCCGTTCGTGTCTGCGCCACCAGGCCCGCGAGGCCGGAATCGAGGAGTCGGCAGCCGCGGGCCAGTAGGTCCGGCAGCGCGAGGGAGTCGTCGCCCAGCCACTGTTCGTACGCGGCGAGGGCGATGCCGAGCATCATCCAACCCGCCGTTCGCGGACCGTGGTCGTCGGTCTTGCTATCGGAGCTCATGGCGACGTACTCGGCGACGACGTTGCGCCAACCCTCGTACATGACGAGCGAATATGCCTGCAGCGCAGGCGCTGTGAGGATGAGTTCCATCCGCTTGCGATGCTTCTCGGCTTGATCCGGCGGGAAGGTGTTGAACTCGAGTAGTGCCATCGTGAGTCGTTCGGCGAGGGGTAGATCGGGGGAGAGTCCGGACAGGTGAGCGCGCATGTCGTCGAGGTGGACGTCGAAGTCGCCCCACGGCACCGCGTTCTTCGATGCGAAATAGCGGAAGAACGTGCGTCGCGCTATCCCTGCTGCCGCGGCGATGTCGTCGATGCTCGTTTCGTCGAAGCCGTGTGCGACGAACAGTTCGATCGCGGTCGCGCTGATCGAATCCTTGGTCGTCGATGGCCTCCGACCGACTTTTGTGGACTGATCGACTCGCACGGCGCTCCTTCGGTCTGCCAAGTTGGGTCTTCCATTTATGCACTCGATGCCATTACAGTGTGATCGACATCTCAAAACCGCTTCGAGGAGGCCGTCATGTCCGATCATCCCGCAGATGCAGTCGAGTCCGACGTTGTAGAGGAAACCCTTGTCGAAGAAGTGTCGATCGACGGCATGTGCGGCGTCTACTGAGCTCCGGCGAAACTAGTCGGGTAGTAGTCCCGTGACGAGCGTCGACCTCGACGCCCGGTGGCAGTTGCATCCACAGGTAGCCCTGCGGCCGGAACCGTTCGGCGCGTTGCTGTACCACTTCGGCACGCGCAAACTGTCGTTCCTCAAGAACAAGACGATCGTCGAGATCGTGACCAGCCTGCCGGCACATCCGGATGTGCGCTCTGCGCTCGCCGCAGCCGGTATCGACGCCGCTACGGCACCGGCATACGCGAAAGCGCTCGGCACACTTGCGGATTCGCACATGATCGTGCCGACGAGCGCTGCAGCGGACGAGTCGGCAGCAGACGAGAGAGTGGACCCGAGATGACCGCAGCCACAGCACCCGGCCGATTGGTCGACCAGTTCGAACGCGGACTGGACGCACCGATCTGTCTGACGTGGGAACTGACCTACGCCTGCAACCTCTCGTGTGTGCACTGCCTCTCCTCGTCGGGGCGGCGTGATCCACGCGAACTCAGCACCGAGCAGGCAAAAGCGGTGATCGACGAGCTCGAACGTATGCAGGTTTTCTACGTGAACATCGGGGGCGGCGAACCTACGGTCCGAGCCGACTTCTGGGAACTGGTCGACTACGCAACCGCTCACAGCGTCGGCGTGAAGTTCTCGACCAACGGCGTCAAGATCGACAAGTCCGTCGCGGCTCGCCTCGCTGCCAGCGACTACGTGGACGTGCAGATCTCCATCGACGGCGCCACCGCCGAGGTCAACGACGCGGTCCGCGGACCCGGGTCGTTCGCGATGGCCGTACGCGCCTTGGAGAACCTTGCCGAGGCGGGCTTTTCCGACGCGAAGATCTCGGTGGTCGTGACGCGGCACAACGTTTCCCAGCTCGACGAGTTCAAAGCACTCGCAGCCAAGTACGGTGCAACGCTGCGCATTACCCGACTGCGGCCGTCGGGCCGAGGGGCCGACGTTTGGGACGACCTACATCCGACCCACGAGCAGCAGCGCGAACTCTACGACTGGCTGGTCCGCAACGGTGAAGGTGTGCTGACCGGTGATTCGTTCTTCCACCTGTCGGCGTTCGGTGACGCGCTGCCGGGGCTGAACCTCTGCGGCGCAGGCAGAGTGGTGTGTCTCATCGATCCTGTCGGTGACGTCTACGCCTGTCCGTTCGCTATCCACGAACAATTTCTTGCAGGAAACGTGCTGTCCGACGGTGGTTTTCGTGAGGTCTGGCAGCACTCGACGCTGTTCGCAGAATTGCGCGAACCCACCACCGGCGGTGCCTGCAGCAAGTGCAATCACTACGACTCCTGCCGCGGGGGATGTATGGCCGCCAAGTTCTTCACCGGCCTTCCGATGGACGGACCCGACCCGGAATGTGTCGAGGGCTACGGTGAATCTGCGCTGACGGCAGCTCGTACCGTGCCGAAGTCGCATGTGGACCACTCCCGCACCGGCAATCGCCGCGCCCCGCGCGCACCGGTGCCGCTGACCCTGATGGTGACGCCACCAGCGCGTGCCTGCGACGAAAATCCCCTCTCCGGAATGCGATCGAAAGAGTCTGTGTGATGGCGCGCAATCCATGGTTCGAAACCGTCGCCGAGGCGCAGCGGCGCGCGAAGAAGCGACTTCCGAAGTCGGTCTACGGTGCGCTGATCGCTGGGTCGGAGCAGGGACTTACGCTCGACGACAACAGCGCCGCCTTCCGTGAACTCGGCTTCGCGCCACACGTCGCAGGGTTGTCGGCCAAGCGTGAGATGTCGACCACCGTTATGGGGCAACCCATTTCGATGCCGGTCATTATCTCGCCGACCGGCGTGCAGGCTGTGCATCCGGATGGTGAGGTAGCCGTGGCCCGTGCGGCGGCCGCGCGCGGAACGGCCATGGGGCTCAGCTCCTTCGCGAGCAAGCCGATCGAAGATGTGATCGCGGCCAACCCGCAGACCTTCTTTCAGATGTACTGGGCAGGCAGTCGCGACGACATCCTCGCTCGCATGGAACGTGGCCGTGCCGCCGGCGCCATGGGTTTGATCGTCACCCTCGATTGGTCGTTCTCGCACGGCCGTGATTGGGGTTCCCCGGTGATCCCCGAGAAGATGGATCTTCGTGCAATGCTGCGGTTCGCGCCGGAGGCGTTGTCGCGGCCGAGGTGGTTGACCGAATTCGCCAAGACCGGTCGCATCCCGGATCTCACGACACCGAACTTCGTCCTCCCCGGTCAGGTTCCGCCGACGTTTTTCGGCGCCTACGGGGAATGGATGCAGACCCCGCCGCCCTCGTGGGAGGACGTCGCATGGATGCGTGAGGCGTGGGGCGGTCCTTTTATGCTCAAGGGGATCATGCGCCTCGACGACGCGAAACGTGCTGTCGATGCGGGTGTTACAGCGATCTCGGTGTCCAACCACGGTGGGAACAATCTCGACGGCACCCCGGCCCCGATTCGGGCGTTGCCCGCGGTAGCCGACGCGGTCGGCGAGCAGATCGAGGTCGTACTCGACGGTGGCATCCGGCGCGGCAGCGACGTCGTCAAAGCCGTTGCCCTCGGTGCGCGCGCTGTCATGATCGGCCGGGCATACCTCTGGGGTCTGTCGGCCAACGGCCAGGCCGGTGTCGAGAACGTGCTCGACATCCTGCGCAGTGGCATCGACTCCGCGCTCCTGGGTCTCGGTCATTCCTCGATCGCCGATCTGAGTCCCGCAGATCTCGTCATCGAACCCGGGTTCGAACGGATCCTCGGCGCTTAGTTCAAGAATCTCCCCACCGACATTCGACGAAGGATCTTTCGATATGGGTCAACTCGACGGCAGGGTCGCTTTCATCACCGGTGCTGCTCGTGGGCAAGGTCGCAATCATGCGATCCGACTGGCGCGCGAAGGTGCCGACATCATCGCGGTCGACGTGTGTGCAGCCGTTTCCACCGACAATGGCTACATCCCAGCTACCGCTGAGGATCTGGTCGAAACGCGCAATCTGATCGAAGCGGAGGGCCGCAAAGCTCTGGTCGCCGAGGCGGACGTCCGCGACAGTTCGGCGTTGCAGGCGGTCGTCGATCGTGGGGTCGAGCAGTTCGGCAGGCTCGACATCGTGATCGCGAACGCGGGCATCTGCAATTGGTCACGCTTCTGGGAGATGCCGGACGAGCAATGGTCGACGCTGCTCGACATCAACCTCACCGGCGTGTGGAAGACGTTGAAGGCGACGGTGCCAGCGATGATCGCGGCGGGCAACGGTGGCTCGATCATCACCGTCAGCTCGGTGGCCGGACTCAAGTCGCTACCCGCGCAGGCGCACTATTCTGCAGCCAAGCACGGCGTCGTCGGCCTGACCAAAAGTGCCGCAATCGAATTGGGCGAATTCAAGATTCGTGTGAACTCGATCCACCCCTACGGCGTCGACACACCCATGGGCAACGACGCCAACGCATTGGCGGTGTTCCGGAACTACCCGCGCTACCTCGCAAGCTTCGGGTCGATACTCACCGACAGCCCGCTCGCGGCTCCCGACGATGTCTCCGACGCGGTGCTGTGGTTGGCGAGCGACGCATCGCGAACTGTCACCGGCAGTCAGCTGTCACTCGATATGGGTGCGACGAAGGTCTGACGTCGATCAGTTGTACTTCGCCGCCAGATAGTCCTCGAAGGTGCCGTGCCCGAAGGCTTCGCCAGGGACGAGATTGACGCCGGCGTCGTAGGCCGCAAAAAGCTTGCCGGGCAACCGAAGTCCGACGGCGGGTCGTTTGCCGCCGGTCGCCGCCCGCCACGCTGCGTGCAGGTCCCTCATCGTCCGCTGGGCGGGTCCGCCGATGTCGGGTACCCGACCGCGCGGCGAGCCCAAGGCCAACTCCGCCAACCTCGTTGCGACCTCATCGACGGCGATCGGCTGGAACCTGACCGACGGTGCGATGACGACTGGCAGATATCGCTGGGCAGAGAACATCGAATCGACGAGAGAGTGGAACTGCGTAGCGCGCTGCACCGTCAGAGGTACACCCGACGACCGGAGGATCTCTTCGATGCGCACGCGCTGTTTGTAGAACGACAGTGGTATCTCGTCGATCCCGACGATCGAAACAAGCACCAGGTGAGTAACTTTCGCTCGGACAGCGGCGGCAGCGAGGTGCTCTGCTATCACGAGATCCTTCTTGCCGTTGGTCGTCGCGAGGTGCACGACCGTATCGATTCCCGCCAGCCCCTCGTCGACGCCGTCACCTGTGAGCAGGTCGGCGGCGATTGCGTCGGCACCACCGCGCCGGGTGAGGCCCCGCGCGTCATGGCCTGCGGCAATCAGTGCTTCGAGCGTCGGCGTGCCGAGTTGGCCGGTCGAACCTGTCACCAGAAGTCGTTTTGGGGTCTCGTCTGTCGGCACGTGTCTCTCTCGTTTCGTCGTAGTGTGCTTGGTCGAGGCTAGCTTCGGGTCTGCACGATCTATGTCGAAACCTCGCGGTCGCCTCGTGCTCTGGTCGTGACCAATACGGTCTCGCAGCCGGTGACCATCGCCTCGGTCACGGCGCAGGACGGCGATCGAGTCCTGCGTGACTTGCAGTCCGACGTCCTGCCCCGGTGGATGAAGGTCTTCGGCTCGACCGCGCCTGGCACCGTGTTGGGTCCCGGTCAGGGCGGGCTTGTGTGGCTCGATGTCGTAGTCGATTCGCTCGACGATGTACCTGATCGAATCGAGCACGACATCGCCGTCGAACTGGCCGATCCGAGTCCACCGCTGCTGCCGAAGACATTGACGGAATCCGTTGCGCCAACCGATGTTCAGAAGGTCGATCCGATCGTCATCGGGGCGCCGCTCGACGGTCCGCACTGGCTCGACGGCAACAGCTGCTGCGAGGTGACGGCCCACCGCGCAGCGGTGAGCCCGCTGAACGGCGAACTGTGGGCGCCTGAGCGGTTTGCCATCGACTTCGTTGCACTCGATGCAGACGGAAAGATGTTCAAGGGCGATCGGACCAAGCTGGAGAGCTATGCGTACTACGGCGCGAACGTTCACGCGGTCGCCGACGGCAAAGTGGTGGCGGTGCGCACGGATCTGCCCGAACAGACAGCGGGTGCTAACCCGTCAGGCCTGCCGATCGACGAGTACGGCGGCAATCACGTCGTGCAGGACATCGGTAACGGCCACTACGCCTTCTACGCGCATCTGCAGACCGGTGATGGAGTCAAGGTGAAGGTCGGCGACGACCTGACGAAGGGACAGGTTGTCGGGCTGCTCGGCAACAGCGGCAACACCGATGGACCACATCTGCATTTCCATGTGATGGATGGCATCGATCCACTTGTCGCGAACGGTTTGCCGTTCGAGATCGATTCGTTCGAGCTCGAGTCGCGGATCGCGTCGGACGAGAATCTGGGGGCGGTTGCCGAGGCCGGCGCCGCGGCAGAGTACGCGCCCAATGTGTCTGCAGGCCAACGGAAAGACGAGAGCCCCCTGTACCTCGACATCATGAAGTTCGACGTCGGGTCGTAGCCGGAGCTGTGCCGCCCTCCGATGCGAGGGCTTGCGGGAACTTGGTAACCAGTTATAGTGGTTACTATGGATCGACGGCCGAGTGTTGCGATGCGCTCACCGGAGGGAACGCCCTTCTCGGTGGCGACCGGAGCGCTGTGGCTCGACCTCGTGTACACGGGAGGCGCGGGTGACCGGTCGCGTTGGGAGGCGTTGCATACGCCTTCCGATGTGGCCGCTTGGGCGCTCTCGAGTGGTGTCGTGTCCGACCCGAGTACGGTGCGGATCGACGAAGCCGACCTACGCGCTACGCATCGTTTACGAGAGACGTTGTGGGACATGGCCAATAGACTGGCCGATGGAAAGCTCCCGACCTCTGACGCAGTAGCGCACCTGAACACTGTTGCGCAAGAAGCGGACCCGGTACCACAGCTGGTGCTGCGGTCGGGTGCGCTCGAGTTGGACCGAGGCCGCAACGCCGATGGAGCCCAGGTGCTCTCGGCTATCGCGAGGGATGCGATCGCACTGTTGAGCGGTCCCCATGCGGATCGGGTCAAGCGTTGCGCCGCAACAGATTGCGCGCTGCTGTTCGTCGATACCTCCCGTCCGGGTGCGCGGCGCTGGTGCGCCATGTCCCGTTGCGGCAACCGCGACAAAGCGCGGACCAGAAGACGTTTCGAGAAGGGATAGACCATGGCAGATGTATCGGTACCTGTCGGCAAGACCAAGGATGCGGGCTGGGAGATCGGAGTCTCCAAGACGCTCGGATTCGGCGTCGACGAAGTGTGGTCGGTGCTCGTCGGTGAGCCCGGCGTGTGGCTGGGCGACGGCGCGCTCGTTCCCACTGTAAAGGGGGAACAGTGGCAGGCCGACGACGGTACAGTCGGCGAGCTTCGAAGTCGTCGCGAGCACGATCGAATTCGGCTGACCTGGCGTCGGGTGGATTGGCGCGAAGACAGCATCGTGCAAGTCGCACTGAAGGCGACGTCGCCGCAGAAGACCGTCGTCAGATTTCATCAGGAGCGGATGGTCGACGGTTCGTTGCGCGAGCAGCAGCGTAAACATTGGCAGGCAGCCATGGAACGTCTGGAACTCGCCGTAGCAAATAGTGTGCAAACCGGTGTTCGATGACGTCGTCGTGAGCAATCTCGGCAGCAGTGTGTGGTCCGACCGTGGCAATGGAACCGACACCGTGGCCGTCCCTGTCGGGTCCGTCGAACAGCACGGACCGCACCTGCCACTGGACACGGACACGACCATCGCGGTCGCTGTCGCCGCACAACTGACCGGAACCGTGCTCGCACCGGCTATCGCCTACGGGGCAAGCGGCGAGCACGAAGCCTTTCCCGGCACCGTATCGATCGGCGCGGCCGCGCTCGAATCGGTGCTGATCGAGTACGGCAGATCGAGTTGCCGATGGGCCGCTCGTGTCCTCTTCGTCAATGGACACGGCGGCAATGCGCAGTCGATCGCTAATGCGGTGCGGCAGTTACGTTTCGAAGCCCGCGACGTCGCTTGGCTGCCCTGCGCAGTACCCGGGGGAGACGCGCACGCAGGCAGGACCGAGACCTCGTTGCTGCTGCACATCGCGCCGGACCGAGTTCGGCTCGACCGTGCGGAGCCTGGCAATACGGATCCGATGGCGCTCCTGCTGCCGACGCTACGTGCCGAGGGCGTCCGTGTCTGCTCGCCCAACGGCGTGCTCGGTGACCCGACCGGAGCAAATGCGCACGAGGGTGAGCAGTTGCTCGCAGCAATGGTGGTGCGGTCGAATTCCGCCGTAGCACGATGGAAACCCGATTCGAACGGCATGTTGACCTGAAAACAGGCCACCTTGACCGTTTCGTTATCTGCTGAGCAATGTTAATTTCCCGCACAGTGACACGGCATGGGCAAATCCGCATACCATCGCCTGATGCGCCAAGGTCGACTACCCGACGGTTTTGGGGTGCGTATCGATCCAAAAGTGCGTACCTACCGTGATGGTCGGGTACTCATCGGTGGCTCACCGACCAGGATGTTGAAACTTGCGCCGTCCGCCGCCGCGATGATCGGTGACGGGTTCCTCGAAGTGACGGATCCTCAGACCGCTGTCGTCGCTCGCAGGCTGCTCGATTCCGGGGTTGCCAATCCGCGTCCGAGGTTGCTTCCGTCGACCGACGACGTCACCGTCATAGTTCCGCTCCGCAACAACGTCGGCGGTCTCGACCGACTGTTGGCGGCACTGCGGGGCCACCACGTGATCGTCGTCGACGACGGTTCCGATGTGCCGGTGCAGGTGCCGCAGGCAGGGGAGTGCCGCTGCAGTGTACCGGTCATTCGCCACGAGGTCGCGCGTGGACCCGCGGCAGCGAGAAACGCCGGAATGCGTGCAGCTACAACTGAATTCGTAGCGTTTCTCGACTCCGATGTCGTCCCTCGCAAGGGCTGGCTCGAAGTGATGCTCGGTCATTTCAGCGACCCCGAGGTTGCGTTGGTAGCGCCGAGAATTGTCGCGCTCGACCCCGAATCCAACGAGCTGGCGCGCTACGAGCACAGTCGATCGTCGCTCGATCTCGGGCGTCAGGAATCCGCCGTCCGCGCGCGCAGCCAGGTTTCCTATGTTCCGTCGGCCGCGATGCTCGCCAGGCGCAGCGTTGTGCTGGACGAGGGTGGCTTCGACGAAACGATGCATGTAGCCGAGGACGTAGACCTGTGCTGGCGGCTGGAACAAGCTGGATGGCGACTCCGGTACGAACCTGCCGCTCAGGTCGCGCACGACCACCGAGTGTCGTTCGGTCAGTGGTTCGGTCGCAAGATGTTCTACGGGACCGGCGCAGCACCGCTCGCGGCCCGGCACACCGGCAAGGTGTCGCCCCTGTCGATATCCAAGTGGACAGTCGCGGCGATCGCGTTGCTCGCAACACTGACCCGACTCGGCTTGTTCGGTGCCCTCGTGTCGCTCTCGGTGGCGATGTTCCGATTGCGAAAGGTCTTCGACGATCTCGATCAGCCGACGAGGGTCGCGGCCATCTTCGTCGCGCGAGGCTTCGTTGCGGGGCTGTGGCAAATTGCGTCGGCCATGTTCCGGCACTACTGGCCGATCACTCTGCTTGCGATCATCTTCTCGAGGCGAATACGACAAGTCGCGTTGGCTCTCGCTGTGTCGGAGGGTGTCGCAGATTGGTTGAAGCACAGGGAGACCGGAGGTCTCGACCCGGTCCGCTACATCGCTTTCAAGCGGCTCGACGACATCGCATACGGCACGGGGCTCTGGCAGGGTGCGATCCAGGCGCGGAGCATCGAGGCTTTGAAGCCGACTCTGGGTGACTGATCTGCTTCCCCATGAGGTCGATGTTGCGATTGTCGGCGCAGGCAGCGCCGGTTGTGTACTTGCCGCCAAATTGAGTGCGGCCGAGGGGCGTTCCGTCGCACTCCTCGAGTCGGGTCCTGGCTACGGCAGCATGGCCGGCTGCCCTCCCGAGCTTCTCGATCCGGGCAGGCTGCCGGTAGGTCCGGGTGCGCGTTTCGTTCGCCGGTATCGAGGTGAACTGCGGCCAGGTCAGGTTACGGAGATCGTTCGTGGGCGTGTGCTCGGCGGCTCCGGCGCCGTCAACGGGTGCTACTTCGTCCGTGCGAGGCCCGCGGATTTCGATGGGTGGCCGCAGGAGCACTGGTCGTTCTCTCAGGTGCTGCCGCACTTCCGGGCACTGGAGAACGATGAGGACTTCGGCGGCGAGTTTCACGGCTTGTCCGGTCCGATTCCGGTGCGACGAGATACGGGCGACCGACTCACTCCGCTGAGCTCGGAGTTCTATGCGGCATGCCTCGCTGCTGGGTTCGTCGACGATCCGGACAAAAACGCTCCGACAGCGATGGCGGGCGTCGGTCCGGTGCCGTCGAATATCGGGGACGGCCGCCGGATCAGCACCGCCATCGGCTATCTGTTGCCGGTGCTGCACCGACAGAATCTCGCTGTGCTCACGAACACGACAGTGACGAGGGCGCTGTTCGACGCCGACCGAGCAGTCGGGATCGAGGTCGTCGACAATGGGATCCGGCGCCGGATCGCGGCGGATCGAATTGTGTTGTGCGCGGGCGCAATCGAAACCGCTGCGCTGCTATTGCGTTCGGGGATAGGCGATCCGGAGCAGTTGCGGTCGGTCGGAGTGCCTGTCGTTGCCGCGCTGCCGGGTGTCGGTGCAGGGTTCTTCGATCATCCAGAAGTGGGGATTCCGTATCGGCCGACTCGCGGAGGCATCGCTGACGTACCTGCGCTGCAGGTTGTACTCAACACGGATGACATCGAATTCAGGACGTACACAGCGCCTTTCGCGGAACTGGTGCCGGGCAGCGGTGATGTGGTGCAGCGCTTCGGTGTTGTCCTGATGCGACCGAGGTCGAGAGGGTCGGTCCGGCTGCAGGACTCCGATCCGCGGACCGATGTCGCGATCGACTACCGGTACCTCGCAAGCGAGTCGGACAAATCAGCAATGCACGATGCAGTTCTGACAGGACGTCGACTGCTCGACGACCTGATTGCAACGGGCGTCGTGGACGCAGTATCACCCGACTTTTCCGACGCTCGATTTCTCGAGCACCTCGGCACCTCGCAGCATCTCGGTGGTACCTGCCGCATGGGCCGCTCCGCCACCGACGGTGCTGTCGTCGACGCGCGCTGCCAGGTGTTCGGAGTGACCGGGCTGTCCATCGTCGACGCCTCGATCATTCCGTCGCCGCTCAGCCGTGGACCTCATGCAACGGTCGTGATGATGGCCGAGCGCGCCGCGGAATTCATTGTCCAAAGCCCTTTTTGATCACCCTCGTCTTGGAAGAAGCTGATACGCAACGGATTTGTGTGATTTTTTTGTAATACGCTGTCGAACAACGTGATTGGCGACCAGTTCGTCCCGGTGCCTGGTGTCGCATGTCCTTGCGTGCGGGGATGTAGCGGATACGGTAATCTGCCATCAGTCACTGGCGTATTGCGAGAGTTTGGATGGCCGAGAGTTGATCGAAGGACACGATGCAGGTCGATCGGCAGATCTCGCGGTTTCGCATCCGCAGGGCATATCGCTCGTGCTGTACCGGGTCCGAGCCGTGCTCGACCTGATCGACCGCCTTGGGTCGACTCTCGACGATATTTCGGAGCTACGTAAGTCGGCGCAGTTCATTGCAGACAACATCGCCCAACTCGGTGAGAGTGCCGCTGGGATCGATAAATCCGCGCACGATATCGCTCGCGACATCGAAGGGCTCTCCAAAAGTGCGGCCGGTATCGATTCCAGCGCCGGACTACTGGCGAACGCCATGCCCGTCATCCAACGACTAGCCGAAATCGTCGACCCGCTCGAAAGTACCGTCACGCGCCTCGGTCGGTTCGTGGACCGTATGCCTGGTGGTCGACGGGCCGCCAAGGAGTTGGACCAAACCGCAAGGCCGAGGTCAGTGTGAGGACTTCACGGTAAGGACAGTGATCTCGCTCGGCGCGAAAATGCGGAACGGCGGACCCCAGAAACCCGAACCGCGGCTGGTGTAGAGCTGCGTACGGTCGCCGTGCTTGCTCAAACCCGCAACTACGGGCTGATCCAGTCGGACCAGATAGCGGAACGGCCAGATCTGGCCCCCGTGGGTGTGTCCCGAAAGCTGGAGGTCCACACCGGCACTCACGGCTTGCGAAATTTGTTTGGGCTGATGGGCGAGCAGCAGAATAGGGTGCTCCGGATCGCTACCGGCAAGTGCCGCAGCAAGATTGGCGCCGTGCCCAGCCAGGCCGGAGGCGCGGGCAGTGGCGTCGTCGACGCCGGCAATCGTCAGGGTGGCGTCCCCTCGCGTGACGACGAGGTGGCGATTGTGCAGGCTGTCCCAGCCGATGTCCTGCATGTAGTCGAGCCAGCCCTGCGCTTCGCTGAAGTATTCGTGATTTCCGGTGACGTAGACGCGAGCAAGTTTTGCGCGCATCGACGCGAGCGGTGCCGTCTGGTTGTCACGTTGCGACACGGTGCCGTCGGCGATATCTCCTACGTGGCACAGGATGTCGGCGTCGAGACCGTTGACTGCGTCGGCCAAGCCGGCGGACCACTTGGCGCGGTTGATCGGTCCGTAGTGCGTGTCGGTGACAACCACGACGCGTGCGTTGTCGAGGTCGGCACCGAGTCGGGGGATCGTGACGTCGACGCGCTTGATGCGCGGGATCCGCATTGCCTCGTAGTGGCCCCACGCCAGGAGGACTGTAACGACGACAACGACCGCAACCGCAACGATGCGGGAACGCGTCGGGTTGTCGACGCCTGCGAGCACAAGGGCAAGCCGCGCGATATCGCCGATCACGGTCCATACGAACAACACCCACGCGACTCCGAGCAACACGTCACCGGCAACGGCGGCCCGGTCCAGATGTCGACGCCCGTGCCCGAGCATCATCAAGATCGGCAGCGCGACAAGCGCTCCGGCGAACAACACGGTTCCAGCGACGGTGACCGGCGTCGGCCACTCCACGGACGAGTAGACCAGGGACCACCACGGCACCCCGAACAGCAGCACCAGTATTGCGAATACGGGGATCAGGCGCAGCCACGCGCGACGAGAGCGTCGGGGCGTCACAGCCTCGTCGACGATCGCAGCGGGGTCGGTGTCGATGGTGTTTGGATCGATGATGTTGGAATCGGCAGGGGTCGAATCGGGCACAGCAGTGTCCTCCGCAGTCGGGTCGCTACGCGGCTCGTGCGTCTTTTCGGTGGTCGGGCCGTCCGAAAAGACGCACGAGGCCGCAGGTGTCCAGGTTACGGCGTTACACCGTCTCGGTCGCGGTCGTGCAGAACCGAACGAAGCGCTCGAGATCGGCGACACTTTCTTTCGTCACCGGTAGGTAGTGCGCCGACCGGACGCGACGGTCGTGCCAGAACTGACCAGTCGGCGGTTCGGGTTGCGTCGCCGCCAACCAAACCGCGGTGTCGGCGCCTTCGGCCGCGGTTCGCAGAATCGGACCCGTGATCCGTTTGAAGGCGGGCAGCGAGTCGGCTACGCCGGGGGTATCTGCCCAACCCGGATGCATGCTGTGGACCGAGATATGTTGTTGTGCAAAGCGTTCCGCGAGGTACGGGGTGATCGCGACCTGCATTCGTTTCGTACGCGAGTAGGCGACCGCGCCCTTGTACTCGCCGTGCCGAAACTCCGGGTCGTAGGCACGCAACTTCTGGGTGTACATCCCGCCGGACGATACGAAGATGACACGAGCACCACCGGCCGCACACAGAATCGGTGCGAGCCGCTCGGTGAGAAGAACGGGACCGAGGACATGGGTAGCAAGGGCGACCTCGTGCCCTTCGCTCGTCTCTGTCCTGGTCGGTGGCATCAAACCTGCGTTGTGCACGAGTACGTCGACACTGTCGACGCGTGCCATCAGATTGGCAGCAAAATTGGCTACGTCGGCAAGGTTGGAGACGTCGCACACCTCGACTCGAACATCGGCGCCCGGAACATTCGCAACGATGTCCTTGCGGGCCTGTTCGCCTCGTTCCGAGTTGCGAACCGCAAGCAAAACCGTCGCGCCGAGCCGAGCAAGTCCCTCGGCGGTCGACTTTCCGATACCGGAATTGGCGCCGGTCACCATCGCGACTTTGCCGGCCAAGGCGTCGGGTGCCGGATCGTCGTTCGCCCAACTCTTGCGTCGAACAACAAACCCGATCCGGGAGTAACCGGGGACCACGGCGCGGTCCAACGCGGTGTCGAGTAAGCGGGACAGCCCGCGGGTTCGGCTCATGCATCTATTGTGCATCGATATCCTGTTCGTGTGGGGGTACCCGCGCAGTGGTGGCACTGTCGAACGATGGGAGACAACTGATGGGCGAGCTTCGCGTACTTGTGACGGGGGCGACAGGGTACATCGGTGGCAGGCTGGCCCCGCTGTTGTTGGCCCAAGGTCATCGTGTGCGGGTCCTGGCCCGCTCACCCGAGAAATTGAACGACGTGCCGTGGGCGGACGACGTCGAGATCGCGCGCGGCGACCTCAGTGACGCGGATTCGCTGGTAGCCGCATTCGAGTCGATCGATGTCGTGTACTACCTCGTGCACTCGATGTCCTCCGGTGGAGAGTTCGTCGACGCCGAACGGATCGGCGCGGAGAACGTAGCCAAAGCGGCCGTCGCCGCCGGTGTCGGACGCATCGTCTACCTCGGTGGTCTGCACCCCGACGAGTCGGACCTGTCGCCACATTTGCGGTCCCGCACGCAGGTCGGCGAAATTTTGATCGGCTCGGGGGTCCCGACGATCGTGCTGCAGGCCGGCATCGTCATCGGATCCGGGTCGGCGTCGTTCGAAATGATGCGCCACCTGACGAACCGGCTTCCGGTGATGACAACCCCGAAGTGGGTGAACAACCTGATCCAGCCGATCGCGGTCAGGGACGTGCTGCACTACCTCGTCGAATCTGCACATGCACCGATCGAAACCAGCCGGACGTACGACATCGGCGGCCCCGACGTGCTGCGCTACGCGGACATGATGAAGGGCTACGCGGAGGTTGCCGGTCTGCGGCGTCGTCGGATCATCGTCCTCCCGGTGCTCACACCTCGACTTGCGGGACTCTGGATCAGCTTCGTGACGCCGATTCCGAAGGCGATAGGCAGCGCGCTGATCGAGTCGATCGACAACGACGCTGTGATGAAAGAACACGACATCGATCAATTGATCTCCCGGCCCGACGAAGGCCTGATTCCCTATCGCGAAGCTGTTCGTCTCGCCCTGCACAAGGTGGAAACCGGTGAGGTAGAGACGAATTGGGCGAGCGCCTCGTCTGCGGGTGCCCCGTCGGATCCGCTCCCGTCCGATCCGGACTGGGCGGGTGAGATCGTCTACACCGACGAGCGAGGCAAGGAATGCGACGCCGACGCCGAGACGGTCTGGGCGGTGATCGAGAGTATCGGCGGCGAGAACGGCTGGTATTCGTTCCCGGTGGCGTGGTCGGTGCGTGGGTGGCTCGATCGCGCAGCAGGCGGCGTCGGCCTCAAACGTGGGCGCAGAGATCCCAAGCGTCTGCACACCGGTGATGCGCTGGATTTCTGGCGCGTCGAGCACATCGAGCGCGGCACGCTGCTGCGGCTGCGTGCGGAGATGCGTGCTCCTGGCGGAGCGTGGCTCGAATGGCGGGTCGAGTCGACCGGGCCAGGGCGGTCGCGGCTCGATCAACGCGCGATCTTCCTTCCGCGTGGCATCGCGGGCAGGAGTTACTGGTATGCGCTCGTCCCGTTCCACGGGATCATCTTCAAGGGCATGGTCAACAACATCACGGGCGCGGCGATGCGGGCGAAAGAAGCGTAGGCAACGGAAGGTGCCCCCGTTCGGGGGTAGTCGAGTGTGAGTGGTGTCACTACCGTCGGACGGTATGAGCGCATTCTCGAATCATTCGACCCAACCGAGCTACGCGTCGGGTCCGTCGACCAAGCCGCTGCTCGGCGACACCATCGGCGACAACTTCGACCGAACAGTCGAATCGTTCGGCGACCGTGACGCACTCGTCGATCGCGCGGCGGGTCGTCGCTGGACCTACCGAGAACTTGCTGCCGACGTCGACGCGCTTGCGCTCGGTCTGCTCGACGCTGGAATAGGCAAGGGCGACAGGGTCGGCATCTGGTCGCCCAACTGCGCCGAGTGGACGATCGTGCAGTACGCAACCGCGAAGATCGGCGAGATCCTCGTCAACATCAACCCCGCCTATCGGTCGCACGAATTGCAGTACGTGCTGAAGCAGGCGGGCATTGTGATGATCGTCGCCGCCGCGGAGTTCAAGACGTCGAACTACGTCGAGATGATCGATGAGGTTCGTCCGAGCTGTCCCGACCTGTCGCGTGTGGTTGTGATCGGTCGCGACGAGTGGGCAGCACTGTTGGGGGTCGGTAGTGCGGCCGAGCATGACGCGCTGGCAAGGGCGCAGGCGCAGCTCTCGTCCGACGATCCGATCAACATTCAATACACCTCGGGGACAACAGGTTTCCCGAAGGGTGCGACGTTGAGTCACCACAACATCCTGAACAACGGCTACTTCGTCGGCGAGCTGTGCAACTACACCGAGGTTGATCGCATCTGCATTCCGGTGCCGTTCTATCACTGCTTCGGGATGGTGATGGGAAACCTCGCTGCGACGACTCACGGAGCCGCGATGGTGATCCCGGCCCCTGCGTTCGATCCGAAGGAGACCTTGGCCGCCGTCGAGGCAGAACGATGCACCTCGCTCTACGGTGTGCCGACGATGTTCATCGCTGAGCTGTCCGAACCCTCCTTCGACACCTTCGACCTGTCCAGTCTGCGAACCGGGATCATGGCAGGGTCACCGTGCCCGGTCGAGGTGATGAAGCAGGTCATCGAACGGATGGGGATGAGCGAGGTGTCCATCTGTTACGGCATGACCGAGACGTCGCCGGTGTCGACGCAGACCAGGGCCGACGACACGATCGACCAGCGGACCGCGACGGTCGGGCAGGTCGGCCCGCATCTGGAAATCAAGATCGTCGACCCGGCGACCGGATCGACGGTCCGGCGAGGCGAGGCCGGCGAGCTGTGCACCCGCGGCTATTCGGTGATGCTCCGCTACTGGAACGACGCCGACAAGACTGCCGACGCCATCGACGCGGCGCGGTGGATGCACACCGGCGACATCGGCACGATGGACGCCGACGGCTACGTGGCGATCACGGGCCGCATCAAGGACATGGTGATCCGTGGCGGCGAGAACGTCTACCCGCGGGAGATCGAGGAATTCCTGTACTCGCATCCCGACATTCTCGACGCCCAGGTGATCGGCGTCCCCGACGAGAAGTACGGCGAAGAGCTGATGGCGTGGATTCGGATGAAGGACGGCGCGACACCACTTGACGTCGACGCGGTCAAAGCGTTTTGCACCGGCAAACTCGCGCATTACAAGATTCCGCGGTACGTCCACATCGTCGACGAATTTCCGATGACCGTCACAGGTAAGGTCCGCAAGATCGAAATGCGCGAACTGGCCGCGGAGTTGATCACCAGTGGTGGCTGACACGCGTCTCACGGAACATTGCCGGTGTGAGCCGCGTTACAGTAGAGAGCAACGACGGGAGACGCTCGCCTGATGACGACGCAGCCGACTGCGCACGCCAACCCTTGGATTGCACTGCACCCAGGGGATGATGTCGTGTCGCTCGCACGTCGAGTGTCGTCGGCGCATCAGTCGTTCGTCGACAGCGCCGGCGCAGACGGCGTGCGGACCGTTGTCCTCGATTCGTGGCAGCGCAGTCGCAGCAACGGTGTCGATCCGGATCGGTCGTCGGGCGTCTCGTCCTTGAGCGGTTCCGAGTTGGAGCAGTACCGGTCGACTCACCCGATGGCGTTGATCAGACCCGTGATTCGCAAGTTGCTCGTCGAGGACGCCGCCGACACCGGATTGCTCGTCGCGATCACCGATGCGCACGGTCGGCTGCTGTGGGTCGAGGGCGACACCGCGGCAAAGGACAGAGCGGTCGGAATCAACTTCACCGAAGGTGCGGACTGGAGCGAGGACAGTGTCGGCACCAACGCTCCCGGTACCTCGATCGCTTTGGACCATTGCGTTCAGATCTTCGGTGCCGAGCACTTCAGTCGCACCGTGCACGACTGGAGTTGCTCCGCGGCACCCGTCCACGATCCGGTGAGTGGTCGGATACTCGGGGCCATCGACATCACGGGCGGTCCCCGTGTGGCGGTACCCGAAGTGCTGTCGCTGATCCGGGCGACCGTTGCCGCTGCCGAATCCGAACTGCGGTTCCATGTGCTCAACGCGTCTCCGCTCGACCGTCGCCCCCCGCGCCTCGAGGTGCTCGGTTCGCGTCCGGCACTTGTGCGTGCGGGTGAGCGAATTGCGTTGTCGCGCAGGCACGCCGAAATTCTGCTTCTGCTGCTCGACCATCCGGAGGGGTTGGGCGCCGAGCACATCGCAATGCTGCTCGACGAAGGTGTGCTCGATCCCGTCACCATCCGTGCCGAAGTGTCTCGGCTGCGCAAGATCCTCGGATCCGACGTCCTCGGATCGCGACCGTACCGACTTCTTGCAGCGATGGACTCCGACATCGGCGACGTGCGAGCCGGCCTCGATCGAGGCGACGTCCGGTCTGCTGTTGCGCACTACGCCGGACCGGTGCTGCCGTCCTCGGATGCACCCGGGGTCTATCGGGTGCGCGAAGAACTCCGTGCGCGGGTGCAAGCCGCGCTGCTGCGTAGTGCCGACACAGACCTGCTCCGGCGGTGGACGTCGTCGGTCGACGGTCGCGAAGACCTGTCCGCCTGGACGGCGTACCTCGGTTCGCTCGATCCGCGATCGTCCCTGTATGCCCAGGTCAGAGCCCGAATTGCGCTGCTGGATCGCGAGTTGCGCGGGTAGGTCGGATTTACCCAACGTTGTTGCAACGTCGCGCTCGTAGTGTTCTGGATCACAGGAAGTTTATGTGATCTAACAAGGAGCCTCGATGACTGTTTTCGCCCGCCCAGGGACCGAAGATGCCCTCATGTCTTTCCAATCCCGCTACGACAACTGGATCGGTGGACAGTGGGTCGCGCCGGTCAAGGGTCAGTACTTCGAAAACCCGACTCCCGTCACCGGTGAGAACTTCTGTGAGGTCGCCCGCTCGACAGCAGAAGACATCGAACTCGCCCTCGATGCAGCGCATGCCGCAGCACCCGCATGGGGCAAGACGTCGGCAGCAGAACGCGCCGTCATCCTCAACAAGATCGCCGATCGGATCGAAGAGAACCTCGAGTCCATCGCGCTCGCCGAATCGTGGGACAACGGAAAGCCCATCCGCGAGACGCTCGCAGCCGACATCCCTCTCGCCATCGATCACTTCCGCTACTTCGCGGGAGCCATTCGGGCACAGGAAGGTTCGCTGTCCGAGATCGACGTGGACACCGTCGCCTACCACTTCCACGAGCCGCTCGGCGTTGTCGGGCAGATCATTCCGTGGAACTTCCCGATCCTCATGGCTGTATGGAAGCTCGCACCCGCTTTGGCTGCAGGCAACGCGATCGTGCTGAAGCCGGCCGAGCAGACTCCGGCCTCGATCCTGTACTTGATTTCCGTCATCGGCGATCTGCTGCCCGCCGGCGTGCTCAACATCGTCAACGGCTTCGGCACCGAGGCAGGTAAGCCGCTCGCTTCGAGCAACCGAATCGCGAAGATCGCGTTCACCGGCGAGACCACAACGGGTCGCCTGATCATGCAGTACGCCTCGCAGAACCTGATTCCGGTCACGCTGGAACTCGGTGGCAAGAGCCCCAACATCTTCTTCTCCGATGTGCTCTCCGCCAACGACGACTACCAGGACAAGGCGCTCGAAGGCTTCACGATGTTCGCCCTCAACCAGGGTGAGGTCTGCACCTGCCCGTCGCGTTCGCTGATCCAGTCGGACATCTACGACGAGTTCCTCGCACTGGCCGCCATCAGGACAAAGGCTGTGCGCCAAGGCAATCCGCTCGACTCCGAGACGATGATCGGTGCGCAGGCATCCAACGATCAGCTCGAGAAGATCCTCTCCTACATCGAGATCGGCAAGGGTGAAGGTGCCCAGCTCGTCACCGGCGGCGAGCGCGCCCAGCTCGGCGGCGACCTCAACGGCGGGTACTACGTGCAGCCGACGATCTTCACCGGCCACAACAAGATGCGGATCTTCCAGGAAGAGATCTTCGGACCGGTTGTCTCCGTCGCCTCGTTCACCGATTACGACGACGCCATCTCCCAGGCCAACGACACCCTCTACGGCCTCGGCGCAGGCGTGTGGTCGCGTGACGGCGGCACCGCGTACCGAGCAGGCCGCGACATCAAGGCGGGCCGGGTGTGGACGAACACCTACCACCAGTACCCCGCGCACGCCGCCTTCGGTGGTTACAAGCAGTCCGGCATCGGACGCGAGAACCACAAGATGATGCTGGATCACTACCAGCAGACGAAGAACCTGCTCGTCAGCTACGCCCCGAAGGCAATGGGCTTCTTCTGATGAACAACTGCTTCGTTGTCACCGGGCCTTCGGGCAACCTCTGATGGTTGCCAGGCTCGTAGCTACCGCGGAGGCGATGGACCTATTGCGTCGCCTCCGCGGGATCCACGGTGGACTGATGATGCATCAGTCCGGCGGGTGCTGTGACGGGTCGTCGCCGATGTGCTACCCCAACGGGGAGTTCATCGTCGGCGACCGTGACGTGTTGCTCGGCGTCGTCGATCTGCGGCTCGAGGTCGGCGAGATTCCCAAGGACCTGCCCGATGGCGCAGACGCGATGGCGGTCTGGATCTCGGGTTCCCAGTTCGAGGCATGGAAACACACCCAGCTGATCCTGGATGCGGTGCCCGGTCGCGGCTCGGGCTTCAGCCTCGAAACGCCGGAAGGCATGCGATTCCTCAGCAGAGCACGCGCATTCACGGCCGAGGAGAACGAGCTTCTCGGCTCGGAGCCGCTGTTCGTCGGCGTCGATTGGGAAGAGGGTCGGCGGCCACTCCCGCCCGACGCACCCCAGGTTGTCGCCGAAGCTTCCGAGGCCTGCCCGGTTCCCATTCGCCGCTGAATGCGGTGAAATAAATGCACGTAACTTCGTCGTCACGCACGGCTCATCATCGCAACGATCGGCCAGCCTATCGTGTTTACAAGCCTGTTGTCTCACAAGATATCCAGGCGCCCGTCGTCGCGTGCCGGTCGAATGCCGGTACCCCGCACACCATTCATCTACTCCGATCGGAGTAGATGAAGAGGAACAACCATGTCGATCGCTGAGCCCCCGCCCAAAGATGCCGCAACCAAAGCAGGCGCAGGACGTCACGGCGGAACCGAATCCCATGACGAGGCAGGCGACTATCTCGCCAAACGAACACTGAAAAAGGGCACCGCCGGCTGGTTGCTGCTGGCGGGCCTCGGTGTCAGCTACGTCATCTCGGGTGACTACGCAGGTTGGAACAACGGTCTCGCGGAGGGTGGGTTCGGTGGTCTGATGATCGCGGCGATCGTCATCGCCGCGATGTACCTCGCGATGGTGCTCGGCATGGCCGAACTGTCGTCCGCGTTGCCCGCAGCTGGTGGTGGCTACACATTCGCTCGTCGCGCACTTGGCCCATGGGGCGGATTCGCGACGGGCACAGCCATTCTCATCGAGTACGCGATCGCACCGGCAGCAATTGCCACCTTCATCGGGTCGTACGTCGAGTCGCTCGATCTGTTCGGCATCACCGACGGTTGGTGGATCTACCTCGCCGTGTACGCGATCTTCATCGGCATCCACCTGACGGGTGCGGGCGAAGCGCTCAAGGCGATGTTCGTCATCACCGCGATCGCGCTGGTCGGTCTCCTGGTGTTCGCTGTCGCGTCGATCGGCCTTTTCGAATCAGGCAATCTGACCGACATCCCCGCGACCGATGCCGTCGGAGCGTCGTCGTTCCTCCCGTTCGGATTCTTCGGAATTTGGGCGGCGGTGCCGTTCGCCATCTGGTTCTTCCTTGCCGTGGAAGGTGTTCCGCTCGCCGCCGAGGAAGCTCGCGATCCCGAGAAGAACGTGCCGAAGGGCATCATCATCGCCATGTTGGTGCTGCTGATCACCGCAGCGGCCGTCTTGCTTCTCGCTACGGGAGCCCTAGGTGCGGGCGCGCTGTCGGTGTCGGGCAATCCTTTGGTCGAGGCACTCGGTGACGGAACCGTGGCGAAGGTCGTCAACTACATCGGTTTGGCAGGCCTCGTCGCCAGCTTCTTCTCGATCATGTACGCCTACTCACGCCAGACGTTCGCCCTCTCGCGAGCCGGGTACCTACCCAAGAATCTGTCGGTTACCAATTCGCGAAAGGCACCGACACTCGCCCTCGTAGTTCCCGGCGTGATCGGCTTCGTCCTCTCGCTGACCGGCGAAGGCGCGATGCTGCTCAACATGGCTGTCTTCGGTGCGGCCGTCAGCTACGTCCTGATGATGGTCAGCCACATCGTGCTTCGTGTTCGGGAGCCGGAAATGCCGCGGCCCTACCGCACTCCCGGCGGCATCGTGACAACAGGGTTCGCACTCGTGATCGCCGCGGCTGCCGTCGTCGCGACGTTCCTCGTCGATCCTGTTGCAGCTCTGTGGACGTTCGTGGCATTCGGTGCGTTCATGGCGTACTTCGGGCTCTACAGCCGGCACCACCTGGTCGCCAACTCGCCCGACGAGGAGTTCGCGATTCTGGCCAAAGCCGAAGAAGATCTGGAATGACGGGATCGCTGCAGAAGGCGTACTCGCATCGGATCGGGGGAGTCACCTACTCCTTCAACGGCATTGTCGATCTGCTCGCGAAGGCGACACCGCGACGATCGGGTGACGAACTCGCCGGCTGTGCGGCAGCGTCGGATGCCGAACGCGCAGCAGCACAGTGGGCCCTTGCGGACATGCCGCTCGACGTCTTCCTGGAGGAACTCGTCGTGCCGTACGAGGACGACGAAGTGACGCGGCTGATCATCGACTCCCACGATCGCGTTGCGTTTCGGATGTTGTCGCACCTGATCGTCGGCGGTCTGCGGGATTGGCTGTTGGACGTAGCGGCAGGCACCGACCCGGCGACGCAATTGACGACGGTCGCCGGTGCTTTGACGCCGGAAATGGTTGCGGCGGTCAGCAAGATCATGCGCAACCAGGATCTGATCGCGGTCGCTCGTGCAGCGTCAGTGACAGCTGCATTCCGAACGACGGTCGGGCTGCCCGGCCGGCTGAGCACTCGGTTGCAGCCCAACCATCCGACCGACGATCCGCGCGGTATCGCGGCGTCGACGTTGGACGGTCTGTTGCTCGGCTGTGGTGACGCGGTGATCGGAATCAACCCGGCCACCGATTCTCCCAAGGCGACAGCGGACCTGCTGTATCTGTTGGACGACATCCGGCTGCGGTACGAGATTCCAGCGCAGTCGTGTGTGCTCAGCCACGTCACGACGACGATGGAACTGATCGGCAAGGGTGTGCCCGTCGACCTGGTCTTCCAATCGATCGCAGGTACGCAGGGCGCGAATTCCGGCTTCGGCGTTGATATTTCGTTGCTGCGGGAAGCCAATGCGGCAGGGCGATCGCTCGGCCGTGGCACCGTCGGCAACAACGTGATGTACCTCGAGACCGGTCAGGGGTCGGCGTTGAGTTCCGGTTGCCATCTCGGTACCGGTGGCGCGCCCGTCGACCAGCAGACCTTGGAGACGCGGGCCTACGCCGTAGCGCGGGATTTGGAACCGTTGCTCGTCAACACCGTCGTCGGGTTCATCGGCCCGGAATATCTCTACGACGGCAAGCAGATCATCCGCGCAGGCCTGGAAGATCATTTCTGCGGCAAGTTGCTGGGGCTGCCAATGGGCGTCGACGTCTGCTACACGAACCACGCAGAGGCCGACCAGGACGACATGGACAACCTGCTGACCCTGCTCGGCGCAGCAGGCGCGGCATTCGTCATTGCGGTGCCCGGTGCCGACGATGTGATGCTCGGCTACCAGAGTCTGTCGTTCCACGACGCGCTCTACGTTCGGCAGGTGCTCGGTCTGCGGCCCGCACCTGAATTCGAGGCCTGGCTGCATCGACTCGGAATGACCGATCGCGCCGGTCGAATCCTGTCGATCGACATCGGGGAGTCGCCGCTGAATGCCCTGACCGCACCTCCTGCGAGGGTGTCGTGACAGAGCTCAGTACCGCGGCATTCTGGGACGAGCTGCGCCAGAGCACCCAGTCGCGGATCGGGCTCGGTCGGGCGGGGGATTCGTTGCCAACTCAGCGGGTCCTCGAGTTCAAGGCCGCCCATGCGGCAGCGCGCGATGCAGTGCATGTCCCGCTCGATGTGGACACGTTGGTTGCTGCCGTAGCGGCGGTCGGCATCGGCGATCCGGTCGTCGTAACCAGCCTCGCTACCTCACGAGGTGAGTACCTGAGGCGTCCCGATCTCGGTCGCCAGCCCGACGATCTCACCGCTGTGCCGCGCACCGATGCGGACGTGGGATTCGTGCTGAGCGATGGACTTTCACCGCTGGCGCTGATGGAACACGGCGCCGGTCTGCTTGCCGCGCTCGCCACCGAACTCGGCGACGGATACTCCCTCGCTCCGCCCGTCATCGCAACGGAGGCACGCGTCGCGCTCGGCGACCACATCGCCGTCGCGATGGGGGTGCGAACGGTCATCGTGCTCATCGGTGAGCGGCCGGGTCTGTCGGTCGCGGACAGCCTCGGCATCTACCTCACCCATCTGCCCGACACGAGTCGTACCGACGCGGACCGCAACTGCATCTCGAACATCCACCCGCCGGAGGGGCTCGGCTACACGGTGGCCGCTCGGATTGCGGCAGGACTTGTCGAGGGCGCCCGTGCTCTCGGCCGCTCGGGCGTTGCCCTCAAGGACAACTCGCGCGACAACCCGGCGGCGGCCGTCGAATTAGGCGCTCCGCGCTTGTGAGTCTCTTGCAGAGGGCCGGCCCTCCGAAAAGACTCACGAGCGGCGGAGCCGCCCTATGCAATTTCGAATTCCCGGCTTGCGCCTCTGATCGGGAACACCCGGCCTGAGATGTCGCGTGCATCGCCCTGATAGACGATGCGATGTGTTCCGGGTTGCTGACCGGACGGAATGTCCCACGTGACCGTGATCGTGGTGACGAGCAGGTTCTGCTCGACGAGCAGCTTGGTGGACCAGTCACCGTCGTCGGCGACGCGCTTCCATGCGGCACCGTCTTTGCGCTCGACGGTGAGGTAGGTGTCGCCTCGTCGTAGGTTGTTGTTCGGATTCGCCCCCGCGAAAACAGCTTTCGCCTGTTGGCCCGTCGCATACGCCGCTGCTGGCTCGGCAAGAACGTCGCCGAAGGCTCGCCCTGCGGGAGGCATGTCGACGATCGGTTGCCCGCTCGGACTGACCGGAATTCGAGCCGTGGCGTCGTCGCCTGCGGGCCCGCCGGGGTCGACGGGCGTTCCGTCGCGAAGAGCGGTGGCAAGTTGGGCGACGATCTGCGTGACCGCAGGAAGTTGCCACCGGCCGAACAGCGTTGCGCCGCCCTCGTAGTTCTGGGTGTCGTACTCCTCCGGCGTCGTGAGGTAGTGGCCGTAGGCGTTTGTGTAACCCTGGATGATGATCGAATCGGTCGGTGCACCGAGAATCTCGGATACGGTGCGACGCAGTCGAAGTCCGGAGACGATTGTCACTTCGAACGGCAGCGAGACGAGGTGGAGCGAGCCGACGCGGACGACGTAGAACGGGAAGACCTGTTGCACGACACCAGGAACGAGGCCGACTGGCAGCAGGATCTCCTTCGGAGCCTGGGCGGCGAGAATGGCGGGCGTGATCGCGAAGATCTGGTCGGTGACAGCGCGGACCATCGGATTCCCGCCGCGTTCGCCTTCGTTGAACGGAAAGTCTTCCCCTGCACCGCCGTCTTCTTGGCTTCCTGCGGCGAAGGAAGCGCCGAGCATTGCAGGCGCGGTCTTGTGTTCGCGACCGTCGCCGGTGAATTCGGGTGCGACGATCACGTTGCTCATGTCGACGTAGCGCCAGCGAATGTCGACGCCGCCACCGATGCCGGTACCGCCCGATTGTGAACGCGCGGCTTGATATTGGCGGTCGCCGATGATTCTGGTGTTCTGGAATTCGTCGTCGGTCGGTCCCTCGCCGGGCTGCAGGTCGAGGTTGGGCGAGATGTCGCCGGGGTTGCTCTGGGCGAACGCCGCAACGATGCTGTTGTTGTTCGCGAGGTAGTCGACACCTACTTCTTCGCGTTCCCAGCGGTAGGCGGCGTAGCCCTTGTTGTCGCTACTGACGATCGTGTTCGTCGCCTTCATCGACGTGCCGTGAGTTGCGAACCAGTTGATGACGCCGTCGACGGTGCCGCCGCGGCTGATGTGCAGCGTCGTCGACTGCGGGTCGATGCGGTCGGGGAATGCTGCCCTGTCGGTCGCGGGGTCGTTGTCGAACGCGGGTGCCGACCGGTTGACTCCTGCGTCGCTCAGGCTGGAACGGGTGAGTCCGACGATGGCCGGGGCAATATCGTTGTGCGCCTTGATGATCGATTCGACGATGCCTGCCACATTCGCTTCGAAGGTCGCCGGGCGGAAGCCCGTGACCGTGATGTCGTAGAGCAGATGACCGGAGTTGCCGCCCGGCCCTGCATGCGTGTGTGTGGCCGAGAGCAGAACGTTTCCGCGGTGGTAGAGATTGCCGAATTGCGCGCCGAGTCTCCGCAGGACCTCTTCGAAGGTGCTCTGAAACATCAGCCCGGTCTCGGCGGTGACGTGCACGAGCCGGGTGTTGTTTGCAGTGTCCTGGAAGACGAATGCGCGCGAGCGCTGGCGTAGGTGCAGACCTGTGGCGGTCTGTTCGAACGACCCGTAGCCGTTCATGCCTGCCCCGAGGATTTCGCCCGTCATGTCGGCGATGCCTCGGCCGACGAGTAGGGATCCGGAGTTCGACGGCACAGCTCTCGCGCGCGCGGGATTGCCGAGCGCTCCTGCAGCCGCTGCTGCGAAAGCTGCAACAGCCGCGGAGGTGAGCACGGTCCGGCGAGGAATGCCGGACCGATGCTGGTGTGCGTATTCCGGCTGTCCCGACGTCGGCAACGTCCCACCTACATTCGATATCTGTAGTCGGTAGATAGCCGTCCAGCATGTAGTTCAGGCTGTTCTCCGGTACTGGAAGCTGCGCTCTGGACGGATTACCGTCGCTGCCGTCCATGACGGAGGTAGCGGGAGGCGCAGTTGCGTGTGATGCGAGTACTGGATCCAGTCAATGATGCGGTGTCGTTCACGCTGCTCGACGACGACGGGGTTGTCGAGCCGGTAGAACGCTATCTGCGCTACCTCTCCGATACCGAACGCTCACCGAACACGATCAAGGCACACGCCCACGACCTGAAGGATTGGTTCACCTTCCTTCGCGAGCGTGAATGCGATTGGCACAGAGTCCAGTTGGAGGATGTCGGCGGCTTCATTCGATGGCTACGACGCCCACCAGGGGTTCGGCGCTCGGCGGTGTCGGTGTTGCCCTCGGTCGAGCAATACTGCAGCGAGAGCACAGTGAACCGAAAACTGTCCACGGTTTCAGTCTTCTACCAACATGCGGCCCGCCACGGTGTCGACCTGGGCGAGTTGATGAGCTCCTGGCAGACCGGCGGGCACCGCGGCGCGTGGAAACCGTTCCTGCACCACATCAGCAAGACCGCCCCGAAGTCACGGCGAACAGTGAAGCTGCCGACCACTTCTAAGCTGCCGCGAATTCTTACTGCCATCGAGGTCCAGACGATTCTCGATTCGTGCGAACACCTTCGCGACCGACTGCTGTTCGCACTGCTCTACGACACAGGTGTCCGTATAGGTGAAGCCCTCGGATTACGCCATGAAGACATCGAAGCCGCCGAACGCGAAATCACCATCCGTCGTCGGACCAACTCCAACGGCGCCCGCTCCAAATCACCGCATCCGCGGACAATCCCGGTCAGCGTCGGTTTGATCCGCCTCTACGCCGACTATCTACATGCCGAGTACGGCGAGTTGGACAGCGACTACGTGTTCGTCAACCTGTGGGGTCGCCCGCACGGTCGACCGCTGACCTATGCCGCAACCCACGCCTTGGTATGTCGATTACGACGCGACACAGGCATCGATTTCGATCCGCACTGGTACCGGCACACCTACGCCACCCGCATGCTGCGCGACAAGGTGCCTGTCGAGGTGGTGTCGAAATTGCTCGGTCACGCCTCGCTGACCACCACGATCAGTACGTACGGGCACCTGACCAGCGACGACGCGCGACGCGCACTCGTTGATGCCGGCTGGTTCACCAACCAGTCGGTGACGTTGTGAGTCGCCCGAACCCCGGACTGTCGCTTCGACCGGTGCCGGGAACCCGACCCCAAACCGAAGAGCCGCTGAGCCCCGCACCGGATCCGTGGGAGAGCGAGTTCGGCAAAGACGTGTGGAACATGCGCGCCCTGCAGATCGCAGCGGCGAACCGGGTGACGATCCGCTTCGATCGGATCACCCGACCATGGCTCATGGATCTCGCAAAACGATGGGCTCGATGGCGATTGTCGACCGGGCTGACGGCCGAATGCGCAGCGCTCGGAACCAAAGCGG